>CAYUFZ010000369.1:0-2696 GCA_964444025.1 uncultured Emticicia sp. | reverse complement strand
GTGAGTGGATGTTTTTGGAGGGGAAGTTAGGGTTATCGGTCTCAGGGCAATTTGCTATGGGAAGTCGAGGACAAAATGTTGAATTGGCGGGTAAATTGAAGGATAGTATTTTTTGGATTCAGCCAAACTTACTTTCAACCTATTCTTCAGGATTTGATGCACTTCCTTCAGGATATAGAGATTTTTATGGAGGATATTTTTCTATGGGAACATATTCCTTCATTTGGACACAAAATGAGTCTTCAACGGAACTAAATTATGGCATGTACAGAGTGCTGAATAATAATGATCTATCAGTTCAGAGATTACACGATCATAAGCAAGATGGATTCAGTATTCGATGTATTAGAGATTAGGTTTGAAACATTGAAAGAGAAATCAAAAATTTAATTTTATCAACGGGCCTATTTGATTCTTATACCAGACATCAAAATTGATATTGTGGGTAGTTTGTATTTTTTTTATGTGATCTGCGGTATTTAAAATATCGGAACAATTCGGACCAATAATTACTCTGGAAATTTCTATTTCAGGTTCATAGATAAGGTCATTTTCATATTTAGGGTGAGAGACGGGTAAATGTGGATTTTTTCCTTTGATGTACAACTTGATGAAATTGCGTACCTGTTGATCGGAATAGAAGTCTTTATAATAGTTTCGATGAACGAAATCTTTTGGATAGTCTGATTCATTATAGAATAGCAAACGAACTTCCTGTTCGTTTTTATACATAATGTTCTTATGAAAAGCAGAAACTTTTAAAAGAAGCATAGGTAAATCAGCAACTTCAAAATCGTGTTCTTTTTTGAATTTTTCATTTAATTTTTTGAGTTTTCTTAAATTCTTCAAGTCCCTTTTTCCATAAAGAATTTTACCAAAAACCATGTTGTGAATGTTGGTTGAGACAAATTTATACTGAATGGCACAGCCCATTCCTTTGCTCGCGTATTGATTCCACATGTGCTCGTTATTCAAGATTTCAGCAGTAGATAAACAAGCGGATAGACTTAAAATTTTAGACTTTTTCTCTTTTACCATCTCATCCGTGCAATTATCAAAAACTTGTGAGGCGAAATGCAATTCTGATTTATCTGAGAGGCAATTGAAATCCGACATTCTCAAAAAACCACTTTGAAGAATCTGACTTAATGCAGGCAATGAAGTAAAGTGAAAGAATTCAGTATTTGGATTGATTTCGTAATTGGTTTTATCAAATAATCCACAAATTGAGATCAGTGCGTTGAAAGAGCGTGTAGGTAAATTATTTGAAGACGTAGTTGATGTCAATGAGAATTTAGCTAAAGGGAATAACTGACGTAAGACGTCTTTTTTATAGAGCTTAATTAATTCTCTTGTTTTATTGTCTGTGTCATTCATTAATTCTATTTGACTCTATTTTTTATTTTTAGCTAGAAAATCATCCCATCCTTTCCATTGGGATTTATAGACTCTTTCTGGATGAGTACTTAACTTGAATTTCTCTTTAAAGGCGGAGTCACGTACTTTGGATAGATATTCTGAACTTGTTTGAATACCTAGATCTTGAATTAGTTTTTTCGCTTCAGAATAACTTGAATATAGTTTTTTAGTAACTCCTCGTTTTTCTTGTTCGTACCCTAAGAAATCTTGCCAATCTTGCCAACCAGAGTTCTTATAAACTCTATGAGGAACTCCTGGTAGGTTAAACGAACCATTATTATTCTGAACGAACTTGAAATATTCTCTCGAGGAATTTAAATTATATGTTCGAATTATTTCTTTTGCTTGTTCATAGGTTGGAATTTCAGCGCTAAAGAAATGCTTTGTTCCTTTCCAATCTGCTGAGTAAGTTCTCTCTAGTTTAAAAGGAATGTTTTGAATATTGTTTTTGTTTCTGAATTCTACCCACTGGTCGTAATTCTTAATTCCATTTGCGGTCATAAATTTTCTTGCTTCTTCAAAACTGAGATATTCCTTGAACTGATCTGCGATTCTGTCTGTACCTATCCAGTCTCCAAGTCCTTTCCAACCAATATTTCGATACGCTACCGCAGGAGCTCTTGGAATTCTTTTGTCTAATTTGTCAGTTCGAGAATATTCATGCCATTCCGTGGCATTTTTAAGTCCTAAATTTCTAATTATTGCTCTTGCTTCCTCAAATGGAATCCAGTTGATTTTTGCTCCCCTATAGTTTTTCAAACCTAAGAAGTCATCCCATCCGTTCCATCCATTATTTTCATAGGCTAATTGAGGTGTAGATGGGATATTACTTGGACGGTTTATTTTGGTTAATCTCCACCATTCATTAACATTTTTCAGTCGCAAGCTTCTGGCGTATTCTCTTGCTTCATTGAAAGAAACGAACTCAATGTACTTAGTTGCTATTACATCAGTGCCAAGCCAATCTCCCCAGCTTAGCCAACCATCTTCTTTGTATACATCGTAAGGGTTTGAAGGAATGTCTAAGGGCTTTTCTTTCGCTTTACAATATTTTCTCCATTCAGCATAAGATTTAAGACCAATAGTTCTTGCGAAATTCCTAGCTTCTTCAAACGACATATAACTCAGCCGTGACAACTTCTCCCACAACCGAATTTCCAATTGATTAGATAATTCTACTTCATCTAAATACTCAGAAAACACTTCCAATTGGAATTGACCTGTAGATTTTTTCTTAGAACCTTTTGGATCATTTTTTTCTTTGAAATACTCTACGA
>CAYUFZ010000368.1:0-2711 GCA_964444025.1 uncultured Emticicia sp. | reverse complement strand
TACGGAGCCATCGCCAATTATTTGGGGCATGGCGGAGCTCGTTTGGTAGGTTGGGCAATGAATGCCTCTCATACACAAAAAGATATACCCGCCCATCGGGTAGTCAATCGGAATGGAATATTGACGGGCAAACATCATTTTGAAAATCCAGAAGAAATGCAGAAACTGCTCGAAAATGAAGGATTAACCATTCTAAAAGACCAAATTATTGATTTTCAGAAATATTTTTGGAATCCTGAAACAGAGCTGATGTAGCCTTTTTTTGTTTGCATGCTTGGCTGCAATACAGTACATTTTCCCAGTTTTTTTCCCATTTTTTTCGCCATGCAAAGGGTCTATTGCATACCCTGCATATTTTTTCTGGCAAATTACTTTTATGGACACCTTTCATTCAATCCGTTGAATTTTGTTAGTATTTTTTCAACTAAGCCACGCCTTCATTTGTTTGATTACAGCCCAATATTTATGTCAAAAAAGTATCATTTTTTCAAATAACACTTCCCCCACTCCTTCAATCAAGTATTGTTTATTATTCAATTTTCCAAAATAAGTTTCAAAAATCAATAAAAAATCAAAATTAATAATTGATTAAACCAAAAAAACGGTATCTTTGCAACAAATATTATTTTGCACTTCTAAAATAAAATTACTCCTTATGAGTATCAATAAATTAGACCAGATTGATCATAGTCTGCTGGAAATACTCCAAAGTAACGGTAAAATTACGAATGCTCAGCTTTCAAAAGAAATTGGATTATCACCTGCTCCTACGTTGGAGCGTGTAAAAAAATTAGAACAATCTGGCATTATCAAAAGCTATCATGCACAAATCGATAGGGAAAAAGTAGGGTTGGGGGTCATGACTTTTGTTCAGGTTTCTCTCTCAGGACACAGACGCTCAATTACGGAGTCTTTTGTTGCTAAAATCACCAAAGTTCCTGAAATCATCGAGTGCCATCACGTCACGGGTTCATGTGACTTTTTGCTTAAAGTAATTGCTAAAGACATTAACTCTTATCAAAAATTAATTATGGAAACCATTAATGAGATTGAAGAGGTGGCAAATACGCAAACAATGGTTATTTTATCTACTTTTAAAGACACACAAGTACTTCCGGTACCATAAGATTTTGATTGGATAAGAAGCAGACAGCAGTGCTGCTTCTTATATTTTATCGCTTCAATAATTTGAATGATTTTGTTTGTATCCCCTCTTTCATCATTATCAAATAATAAACGCCAGGTGTATAATTTTTAAAAGAAAATTTCTCAATTTTTCCAATAAACTCATTCATAAGCCTCCCCCTTTCATCCAAAATAATCAAACTTTCTTTACCAGAATTACCAAAATTATGCCGTTTCACATATAATTCATCCTCCACAGGATTTGGGTAAAACTCATAAGAAAATTCATCTTTCTCAATCGATAGAGGAGTCTCTACCAGCACCTTTTCATTAAGCGTGACGTTTCCTTTGCCACACACATTTTCGAGTGATGTCAATCGATAAACCAAAACCCCAGATAATTTTATCTGAATAGCTCCTTCGTTTTTATTGATCAAATATTCGTTCAAATTATTGATAATCAATTTAATAGGAAATGTTCCTTCAAATTTATATGTTAAATTTGCCAAAGAATCGTAAGGAATCGTCGATTGAACAAATCCACCACTTGCCAAACGATTTACTTGAAAAGCCTCCGATTCTTTCAAAAAATAATTTGATTCAGCACTGGTAGGAACAAATCTGACACGATAAGCATTTCCTTCGGGCAAATCTTTTGGCAGAGCAACAAGAAAAGGACTTTTACTCGTTGAACCCAATACTTTTTTCTTTGAAAATGAGCCATTTGCATCAGAAATCTCCAAATCAAACATGCGTTCAGCCAACACAGCATTTTCCAATTCGAAAGAGGCTTCAATGGAACTTCCGTTACAAATATTTTCCGATTTTTTTAGAGATGTTTTGAGTAAAGGAGGCGGAATTACTTGAATTACAAATTTATCTTCCAAAAAACCCAAAGAATCAACCACCGAGACCTCCAAATCTTTTAAGGGCTGTATTTCGATGGTTTTTTGTTTTGCCTGAGCCACACTCCACACAAATGACCCCTCCCAACTGGCAGTCAAACGAACTTTTTCTCCATATTTTACAGAAATACGATTGGTTTTATTGACATTTTTGAACATCGTAAATTCATCTCTGATTTCGCCATCAGCACACAGCCATTTGGCATCCAGCCTATTCTGATTGATGGTAAGCAACAAAGAGCCACCAATACTTACATTAGAATATTGAGAACTAACATGAGGGTCGGGGTCGCCACTCCAATCCAGCCTTCCAGCAGAGCCAACAACCGCATAAACTGTCCCCTCAGATTTATTAATAAATGGAGCAGAAAAGCCATTTTTTAGATATTTTCCATCAACTTTCTGAACAACATGCGTCTGATAATCAAATGTTGGAGACTTCCCTGTATGACCTTTCATTAAAAAAGACCGTTCGTAAATATGACTATGGCCATTGAGAACTAAATCGACCTTATATTTATCAAAAATTGGCACCAAACCCTCACGAATCAACCTCAATTCTTCTTCTCCATCAGAATTATGCGACCTTTTGGTATAAGGAGGGTGATGAAAAAAAACTACCGTCCAATCACTCTTATTGGCTTCTAAATCCTGAATCAGCCATTGGTATTGTTTGCTTCT
>CAYUFZ010000367.1:0-2715 GCA_964444025.1 uncultured Emticicia sp. | reverse complement strand
CAGGTATTTTAGTATCCTCTGTATTATTGTATTTGGCTTTAGCACCTTCGGTCAAGCCATAAATGAGGGCGAACTTCGCAAAAAATGGTTTGCGGAAGCAATCCGATACAATGGTATTTTGGAAAAAGGGTCGAACAAACACGACTCTATTCAAAAAATAAATAAATGGGTGAAAAGTCCTGCTTTTGCTCCATATTGTGCTGCTGGATTGGCTTATACTGCTCACAATGTAGGAATCAATTTCCCTATTGTTTACCCTGCTGCGGTGAGAAATTGGTTTACCGACAAAGATAAAATAATCTATACACAAGGGCGTGAGTATAGGGGAAATGCCATGCAAATGGATGTGGTTTGGGTATTTACAAGCCACTTGGAAGGCATCGCACAGACAAGAATACGACGTGACATCGAACAGGACGATAAATTTCTAACTATCGGATTCAATACCTCTGGGAATTCGAAGTATGAGGGAGTTCATTATCCAATATCAAGGCGTTGGAGAGATGTTCGTAAAATAGCTAATCATATTACACCTTACACAACTTCACAAAATGAAAAAAGACCTAACACTCGTTGAAAGATTGAATGCACCAACTGCTGCATTTTTTGTGCCGATACTCAAAATATCAGGACTTATTTCGGCAGTTTGTTTTACGCTAATTGCTGTACTCCCACAGGTTTCGATTGATTTGAATAATGTAGGACTGACTTTCGACTTGAATGCAACTCTAAAATATTTGGCTTTGATAAACTCAATCGCTGCATTGATATCGAAACTGACAGTCAATTGGGACGAGTATGCAAAACAACAGGGATATAGAGAGGTGTATTTTCCGAGGGCAAAATGAAGCAAATTGTATTGAATAATGAGAATTTTATAATTCCTTCGAATTGGGCCGAAATAGAAGAGAGCCTATTCCCGAAAATAATTGAGAAGGCTTTTGGTGCAAATATCATTGCTTCAAAGCTCGAAATTGTCAGGATTTTACTGAAGATTAGTAAAAGAGAATGGGCAGTATTTAACGAGCATTTTTTTGGTAGTCAATTATCATCAAAAAGAATCGAGGAAAATACGGATACCATGCAAGCACTCATTCGGCAATTGAACTGGATTTGGGAAGAGCCTCTAAGCAAACAGCCTTTCAAGTCTATTAGAACTGATAAGGATGAGCTGTTTTTGCCACAAGAGGACTTTGAAACCATGAGCTGGGGGGAGTTGCAAGATGCACTGGTGTATTATGAAGCGTATGTGAAGCAAGTGGAAGAAGGAGATAAGTATTTGAATTTGTTGCTTTCGACCATTTGCAGACCCAAACAAAAAGAGGAAGAATGGCTGTCTGCAAACTGGAACGGCGATTATCGGGTAGCATACAACGAATTTCATGCGAAAATGCGAGCCGATGACTTTAAAAGTGTCCCTTTTGAGAAAAAGATGCCTATTCTTTTATTTTTTGCAGGAACTGTCAAAACTATTTTCAATCGATACGAGATATTCTCGTCCAAACAAAATGAAGATACAGATTCAACAGAAGAGTATCCCGGGCAAAATTTTGAAAAAAATACACATTTATTGGCAGAAAAAGGAATTTTTGGAAATTATGACCAAACCCGACAAAAGAATTGCCACAATGTTTTGATATTCTTGGAAGAGAATAAAAAAGACATTGAAGCGAGGGAAGAGCAACTAGACAGAGAACAAGATATATGACAATCACACAGAAATTTTGGAACTTCATTCAGCCCATTTGTGCAAATATTGAAGGTGTAAAATATGTTGAGATTTCGGATGGTGAACGAATGGATAGGTTTCGTTCGGACTCTACTTCGCAAGATGTTTATCCAGGGGTATTTATCATTCGCCCTGCCTATAAGGGAATGGATAATTTTGCTGGGCAACAATATGCTTCCTGTAATGCGATATTTTATATTTTGGTAAATGCGGAGATGAATTCTTATGCAGAACTGGATAATTATAAAGTGGTGAACGAAGCATTTGATGAAGCCGAACGAATAAGTATTGAGCTTCAAAGGCAATTAAGACATTCGCTCGATATTATGTTTGATTTCAACACTTGGAAAAGTGAGCCAGTCTCGGCTGTGACGATTGATAATGCTTGGGGCATCGAAATTAAAGTAACCATAACAATCCCAATCTCAGAAATTGTATGTTAATAGATGAATTGAAAAATGAGGTAGTATTTTATCCGATGAAGCTTTCGAGGAATAATTTGTCGCATACTATCATCGAAGCAGACCCTGCCACTTATCCTGAAAGACAAAATATCAAATATTTATTAGAGGTGTCGAAGCCTGAATATTTAGGTTCGCCCAATTATATTGTCTATCCTCGTATTCAGAGAAGAGAAAAGCCTCCTTATACAAGTGTGGGTATAACTATTTATGAAGGGGCTACTTTTACAAATATTCAGAACCTGTTTGATAGCTTTTTAGTCAGAAAAGCTCCATTTGAAGGACAGAAAACAATGTCAATTGCGTGGGGAATGACAAGCCCATTTCGAATCAGAGAGATTATCGAACCCAATATAAAGGATAATTTATTGCCAACCGACTACGTAATAAAAGCAGGCATAAGCGATAGTGATTATAAGATTTATGGAGATAATTTTTTGAAAATTTGGGCAGGAAAGTTTATGACTTGGCAGCCTGATGAAAAGATAGTTTCAAGAAACTCGCCTGAGTATCTCTATTTTTTAC
>CAYUFZ010000366.1:0-2716 GCA_964444025.1 uncultured Emticicia sp. | reverse complement strand
AACGTCGGATATTAGCACAACATATTCCACTCCAATTTTGTATAACAGATACGATACAAAAGGAATTGAAATAGAAGGCGTCTATAATTTTACTACTCATTTTAGTGCGAGAGCAGTGGCTACTTTTCAAAATTCGATTGCCAAAAATTTCAGCATCTATGATGTCGGACAAAATGGCAAAGCAGATGATAAAATTGTTTCTTATTCTGGAAACGAAACAGATAATAACGCCAGAACGATGTTGAGAGTATCGCCAACTTATACTTCCAATAAATTATTTGCTTCTTTGGATTGGACTTATATGGGCAAACGTGCAGCGAATGTTCCGAATGCGTTCTATTTGCCTTCGTTTAGCCAATCAAATCTGAATGTAGGGTATAGTTTGACTACCAAATTGCAGTTACAATTAAACATCAACAATATTTTCAATCAAAATGGCGTGATGTCTTGGTCTGCTCCGGGAGGTTTCCCTGCGGCGTTGAATCGACAAGGATTTACAAAAGCTACTTTAGATGCTAATCCGAATGCAGTTTATTCAACGGTTAGTATTCCTCCAAGAGCTTATTTTTTAACACTCGGCTATAAGTTCTGATTAAAATTTATTTCATTAGGCTAGCAATCAATTTGCTAGCCTTTTTCTAAAACCACGTTAAAGTTATGAAAAAAGTGTTTGTCACTATCTTGTTTTTATTGGTTTGTATTGTTTCTTTTACTCAAAAAATAGAACCTTCGATACTACACAAACGATGGACCGCTCAATGGATTTCTGTTCCAAAAACGCCATCAGACGGATATGGCGTTTATTTGTTTCGTAAAAATGTGGATATTTCTAAAAAGCCTGATACTTTTGTCATTCATGTTTCGGCAGACAATCGATACAAATTATATGTCAATGAAACATTGGTTTCAATGGGACCAGCAAGGGGAGATTTGAACCATTGGAATTTTGAGACAATCGACATAGCCCCTTTTCTAAAAGAAGGAAAAAATATTGTAGCAGCTCAGGTTTGGAATGAGGCAGAATATCGTCCGGAAGCTCAAATCTCGTATCAATCTGGTTTTATCTTACAAGGCTCAAGTGAAAGTTCGCTCAATACCAATAGCTCTTGGAAATGTATGCAAGATAGCAGTTATGCTCCGACTCGTGGAAACCCCAAGCAATATTATGTAGCCGGACCTGGCGAATTACGCCGCATGGCTTTTACTCCAAAAAATTGGCAAAATATTAATTTTGATGATTCTAAATGGCTTAAACCAAAGTCAATTGGAAATGGAACTCCCAAAGATTTAATCGGCCCTTTTGGTTCGCCTAATGGTTGGATGTTGACTCCTTCGGGTATCCCTGCAATGGAATTGACAGAGGAGCGAATTTCAAAAGTAGTCAAAATAGATGGAAATATAGTAGTGCCTGACAATTTCCTTCAAAAACCATCCGACCTCATTGTTCCGGCAAATACAACGGTTCAATTACTGCTCGACCAAAGCTATCTGACCAATGCTTATCCTAATTTATTATTTAGTGGAGGCGAAAATGCAACTATTACTCTTATTTATGCAGAAGCTTTGTATGATAAAAATGGAGGAAAAGGCAATCGAAATGATGTGGAGCAAAAAACAATTCTTGGTCGAACCGACCAAATTATTTCGGATGGGAGCGAAAAACAACATTTTACACCATTAGCATATCGGACATATCGCTATATTCAACTAAAAATTTCGACACAAAACACACCTATAAAAATCCATGATGTTTATGGAATATTTACGGGGTATCCATTCAAATTCAAAGCAAATTTGACTGATTCAAGCCCTGAAATGAATAAAATTTTAGAAATAGGCTGGCGAACAGCTCGTTTGTGTGCTGTTGAAACCTACATGGATTGCCCTTATTATGAGCAATTGCAGTACATTGGAGATGCTAGAATTCAAGCCTTAATAACGATGTACAATTCGGGAGATGAAAGAATGGTAAAAAATGCCCTTCAATTAATGGATAATTCTCGTCAGCCCGAAGGTGTGACACTCAGCCGTCATCCCTCTTATACCCCTCAATTCATTCCCACGTTTTCGCTTTGGTATATTGGTATGTTACATGATTATGCAAAGTATGGGAGTGATTTGGAGTTTATAAAAAATAAATTGAGTGGAACACGACAAATTCTTTCCTATTTCAAGAATTATCAGCAAGCCGATGGCTCTTTGAAAAATGTGCCTCAATGGATGTTTACAGATTGGGTCGATAATTTCAAAGATTGGCAAGCAGGGGTTGCCCCGATTGGTAAAGATGGATATTCTGCCGCTGTCGATATGCAGTTACTTTTGGCATATCAAACTGCGGCCGATTTGGAAAGTAAATTGGGCATTCCGGCAATGGCAGGCCATTATCAAGGCGAAATTGAAAAGTTGAAACAAACAATCAAATATAAATATTGGGATATTTCTAGCCAACTATTTGCCGACAGAACAGAGAAAGATGTGTTTTCGCAACATACGAATGCTCTGGCAATTTTGACAGGGTTGGTCAATAAGAAAGAAGCACAAGCATTGGCGATGAAAATATTAAGTACGAAAACCCTCGCCCCCGCATCGATTTATTTCAAATATTATTTACATCAAGCTTTAGTGAAAGCTGGATTAGGCAATGAATATCTTCAATGGCTGGATAAATGGCGTGAAAATATTGATATGGGACTAACAACCTGGGGGGAAACTTCTG
>CAYUFZ010000365.1:0-2740 GCA_964444025.1 uncultured Emticicia sp. | reverse complement strand
ATCAACCGATAATAAACTTTCAATAATAATCAAATTACCAATAATTGCTAGAGAAGGAACTGGATTATTGATGATTTCTTGCCACAAATGTTCAAAGTTTTGAAATAAATCTGTCATTTTAAATATTTTTTGTGAATTTAATTTTCCCTATTCAATTTAACATCCTCGATAAGGATAAATTCCATTTTTCTGCAAATAAATACCAAAAATCCTTAAGTATCATCACTTCTTTCAAAAATTATCATAAAAAAACCTTTCATTTGTATAATTAAAAAAGAATATTTTGACAAAAGCCAAAAAAAAGTCTAATTTTATTGAATGATTTAATCGACCATGATAAACAAAAGCATTTTCTTTGGATTATTCGTATTTTTGGCTCCCAAACACATTTTTGCACAAAAAGTCTATCGAACTTCTTATAAATCAGAGGCAGATAAAGTAATTTATGTGACCGATTATAAAAGCGAAGCAGACATGATTGTCTATGAATGTAAATACAAAAATGAAGCAAAACCTTATAGCGGTATTTGGTTCTGGACAAGCTATAAAAGTGAAGCAGATTGGACAATTTACTTCACAAAATACAAAAGTGAAGCAAACTTAAAAGTTTATTTCACAAAGTATAAAAGTGAAGCTGGTATGCGGTAAATTGCTCCTAAACAACAAAATATAAATATTTTTCACCCAAAAATAGACCTATAAATTATGACATCATTCAATCGATAGTTTCAATCATTTGTTCTAAAAAACTATGCAAAATGCCAGTAATCCCTTTGAAAATTTTCCATCAAGGGCAATGCCTAAAAAGCAACAAATTCTTTCCAAAGTACATTTGACTCAAAAGCTAAAGAGTGAATTTGAAATCTATATGGATGAATTGAAAGACCGAATTGAGGTCTTGAAAAGGGTTTCTCAGACACTTTTACAAACAAGCAATCTTGAAAAGTTGGAGTATTCGTTATACACAGTTGAAAAACATTTTACGAATATTTTCATGATTGACAATATTGAGCAATACACAAAAAATCAAGAAAAAAAGACGTTCAAGCTACCTTCTCTGATTGAAGAATTGCGAAAAGATTTAATTGAAAGCCTAAAATATACGCAGCCTTTCAATGTTTCGCTTTCATTGGGACCTTTTGTCGAAAAAGCTTATTTGGGCAATTATTCATTACTCAATTTAGCCATCAAAAATGCCTTATATTTTTTCATCTTAGGAAATCACAAGGCTGTACCTGCGGCACTATTCCTAAAAATTACGCTCATTTCAGATGATGAAAATAAAGTAAAATTGGGCTTTTCTATCACTGACAATCAATTTTGTACTTCATTATATTTCAATAATACATTCGATAGCATCGATGATTTTTTGGAAAAAAATAAAACTTTGAGCCATTATCAGGAATCAAGTATTATATTAATTGACCTTTTGGTTACTTCTTTTGGGGTCAATGCCTTTATTTCTCAATCAACGGGATATTCGGATTGTGCCATTAACTTCACCTGCGAGTTTGAGTTTACCCAAATGGAAGAAGTAAAAAGTAAACGGTATTTCTTTGAGGAGAAAAAAGAATTTAATTCCATGGGTAATATTTTGATTGTAGATGATTCGCCCGTCAATCAAAAATTCTTATCGGCTATTACAAGTTCCTTGGGCTATAATTCATACATCGCCAAAGATGGAAAAGAAGCCATTGAATATTCGAAATTTGAAAAGTATGATTTAATATTTATGGACTCCGATATGCCGTTTTATAGTGGAGAAGAAGCCACTGCTGCCATTCGTCAGTTCGGAAACATTAACCAAGAAACGCCAATTATTTTACAATCCTCCAAGGCAATCGACAGTATTGCTTTTAGCCATACCGAAGGGTTTACAGATGCAATTTTGAAGCCTTATAACGAAGAAGAGGTCAGTGCAATAATATTGAAATATACGAAAAAAAAATATTGATAGCAAAAATCCCCGAAAATTCAGCTTTCGGGGATTTTTTTATTACAACTGATTCAGCTCTTTGTCGAATTTATATATTTTTCCAGGCATAAATCGAATCTCTTTACTAAATTTTCCTCGATAAAATACCTTAGAAAGATATTCTCTGTCGGAAGTCACTGTCAATTCATTCAGTTCATGATTTTTCCAAGAAAGCCCAACAGTCAGCCCTCCACGAGCTCTAAGACCTTTCACCGCTCCATTTTCCCAAGCTTCTGGTAAAGCCGGCAGAACATCGACGTAAAGCTGATGGCTCTGTAAAAGCATTTCGGTCATGCCCGCCATTGCTCCAAAATTGCCATCGATTTGGAAAGGTGGATGCCCGCAAAATAAATTATGGTAAGTACCTCCTGCATCGCTCATATTTGTACCAAAATTCTCGATGGGACTCAATAACCTCGTCAATAAACGATACGCATGATTTCCGTCTTTAAGCCTTGCCCAAAAATTTACCTTCCATGCCAACGACCAGCCTGTGCCTACATCTCCTCGTGTATTCAACGACTTAATCATTGGCTCTGCCCAAGGATTTTTCAAATTATTATCTACTTGATTACTAGGGTGTAACATATATAAATGCGACACATGACGGTGTTGTGGCTCGACTTCCTTAAACTCTTCTGCCCATTCCATCAGACGACCATCAGACCCCACTTTTGGTAATGCCAAATTAGCCAATGCCGCCTTAATTTTAGATAAATGGCTTTCTTTTTTTCCTAACACTTGGGCTGCTTTCAAAACATTACT
>CAYUFZ010000364.1:223-2741 GCA_964444025.1 uncultured Emticicia sp. | reverse complement strand
GAAAATAAAAGCTGCAACAAAATCGAAAGAGGAAGAAATTAGGCTTGCCAATGATGCGAAAACCGAAAAAATTATCGCAGCAGAAGCGACCATGAATGCTGAAATTGCAAGTATTCAGAAACGAACGGATGTAGATGCGGCTACTAAAGATAGGATGGTAGCGAATGCACGTGCAAAGGCTGCGGCAGAAATTGAAAGTGCCACGACTGAAGCTACTCAGAAAATATCCTTGGCAGAAGATACAGCCAATAAAAGTATAAATTCGGCAAAAGAGGAAGAAACTGCCAAGATAACGTTGATGAAACAATTGATGGTGGCAGATGATGCAAAAGCAAAAACTTTGATTCAAGGAGCGAAGGATGAAGCCGACAAAAAAGTAAAACTGGCAGAAACTGAAAAGAATGAAAAACTGAAAATTCTTGAAGCAGAAAAAGCGAAAAGGTTGCAAGAGAAAAAAGACCTTGAAGCAAAAATGCAACAAGAAGAGCGAGATGCAAAGCAAAAAGAGTACGATATTAAGCTAAAAGCATGGAATGCACAAAAGAAAGCGGATATTGCTTCGGCACTAATTTCGGGTGCATTAGCGGTGATAAAAGCATTGGCGATGGGTTTCCCAGTAGGGCTTGTTATGGCAGCGTTGTCGGGCGTAATGTCTGGAGTACAGATAGCAAAAATTAAAAATCAAGCACCACCTGCTGCCCCTACTTTTGCTAAGGGTGGGTCTCTGTATCCCGTCCGAGGCGTTGGCGGACTCCCAGAGGGAAGGGGGCATGGCTCAAGACCAGGGGACGATGGCATTATGTTAGTAGAAACTCGCACAGGTAAAGTACGAGGCGAAATGGAAGGAAACGAGTGGATTGTTGGTCGAGACCAAACAGCAGCCAATTTGCCAATATTGCAAGCAATGCACGAAAAATCAAAAAGAGGTGATAAGACACCAATTGATTTGGATAAGTTGCCCTCGCTTTCGACAAGAATGTGGCAATATGGAGGCAAGTTTCGAATGTATGAAGATGGTGGGCCCGTAGGTGACGGCGGTGGCGGTGGAGTGGTGGAAGGAACAGGGCAAGCTCAGGCAGGCTTTGAACAAGCACAAAAAGCGACTGCCGAACATACAGAACTTTTGAAAAAAATACTTGAAAATAATGGCTATATGCGAAAAGAACTCGGAATGCTCTTGATGAAGGTAGCCATGAATACAGCTGAGACCGTAAATGCTACAAAAGATACTGCACAGGCTATTAGAGCACAGAATTTCAATGCTTTGGTAGATAAATTAGGAAGTTTTAAATAGTTTATTTATATTTAGTCTAAATAAAAATAAGTAAATTTGTATAACAAATCAAAAATAAATGGACAGGCAAATCAAAATTTATCTAAAACCCCATGTGTATAAATTTCTAGTTCATGACAACAACTTTGGCTCTGATCGGGTAGAAATCCGAAAAAATAACAGATTTTGGCAAGCGTTTTATCCGTCTATGACAAGAATAAAACTAGACGACGAACTCAATGAAATAATACCTGCATGGTTTTATCAGACGAGCTGCTGCTTGATTGTGGAAGCTACATTTGATTTCAATTCGGAGGTAATTGATGACATAACACTCGTCGAGATTGCCAATATTTTAGAGGAAAGCTTTGTCGAAGCTCTTCAAAATTTCGTAATGGGTCGCATTGATGCCCAAAAAAGTATCAAGGAGAGTATCGTGAGATTTTTTGACATCTATGGAATTGATGAAAATGACTTTAAATTAGAAACTGCCATCAAGATGGTGCAACGTATCAAAAATAAGCACAAAAAAGAATTACTCGATAGAAAAAAAAATCAGGTCATACTTCGACGAGAAAGGTGTCCTGCAATAAGATAAGGTGTACTGAGGTTGAAAAAAGGTGTATCTATTTTTAAAATAGTTGTCCTGATTTTAAAAAAAACTTGTCCTTTTTTTAAGAAAACTTGTCCTTTGCTTTTTTTAGTTAAAAATATATTGATTATCAATTATTTACATGATTTTTGAACAAATATCACAACAAAATGAATCGGCACTTAGAATAGTGGGTGGCTATAAAAGTAGGATATGTGCGATACATTTATTTAATCCCATTCGATAGCTGTATTGATTCGTTAAATACGACTTTGCTGATAGCTGGACAAGTAAAAAATGCCGTTCAGTCTGATGGTATCGTAATGAAAGAAAATACCATTTACAACTTGATGCTTTTTCCACCAAAATCTTGCACTTTTAGCGAGAATCATATTCATGGCATGGATGGAGAAGAATATGCTATTTCGATTGATTTTAGCCTTCCAAGGGCAGATTATGATATTAGAGATTGGATACATCGACAAAACAACCGTCGGTGGATAGCTATTTTTCAAGACACAAATGGCTATTGGTATCAGGGTGGCGACTTGGATTGCCCATTGATTTGGGATATAAATACCCAAATTGCAAAGGAAAATACGATGAAATTTTCTCTGAAAGCCAAAATGTGGCATCCTGCATGGATGCTCACT
>CAYUFZ010000364.1:0-213 GCA_964444025.1 uncultured Emticicia sp. | reverse complement strand
GATTGTAGCAAAATAACACAGGTATTGGGATGTGGATGTAAGGCAGAAATTGAGGAAATAAAAAAGAAATTAGAAAATATAAGCGGAATAACATTATTGGAAAAAACCATTGATTCAGGTACTACTTTTACAGAAAATGTTTATTACGAGTTTTCTGTTGGCAACAAAAAATACAATGTCAGGGGTATTTCTCCCTCTCAATCTGTCCTTTTG
>CAYUFZ010000363.1:0-2763 GCA_964444025.1 uncultured Emticicia sp. | reverse complement strand
CATCCAGCCGGCAGTCAAGGTTGCTGTGGATAATGATTTGCTACATAAAAAAATATTGGTTTGTGCCACCCCCATTACCCTCCGTTCGTTGAGATTTGAAAATTTATTAAACTCTTTACACGCACAGCATTTGGTCGAAAGAATGGCAATGCCAGAATTGGTAAGATTTGCAGAAAATGAGGCATTTGATAGCAAACAAGTAATTGAATATTTGGAAGAGTCCTTGAGCCAAATCGACATTAACCAATTTGGCTCAATTGTGTTGGGTTGCACCCATTTTACCTATTTTGAGCCTATTTTTAATAAAATTGCTCCCCATCTAAAAATTTATGATGGCAATGAGGGAACTGCCAGGCATTTAAAAAATATCTTAACGCAATTAGAACTTCTCGACAAACAAGCCAAAGTATCGACAGTTGAATATATTGAATCAGGAATGGAAAGCCAAAACCTTGAGCGATTCAACCGATATATTCATTTCATCGAGCAATATAATTTATAAAGATTTGCCCAAGACATAATCATTCATCCAATAAGCACCGAAAGGAATATCCACTTCTTTTTGAATCGAAAAGCCCATTTTGAGATAAAATTTTAGAGCTTTGTTGAAGCGATTGACATTCAGTTCCAAGCTTTTGCCCCCTTTATTTCTAAGTCTTTCTTCTACTTCCAAAATCAAGCGTTTCCCCAATCCACCCGACTGAAAAGTAGGGTTTAGGTATAATTTATTCAACTTATAAGAATATTCTGATAAAGGAGAATAAGAAGCAAAAGCAACGGCAAGCTCCTCCACATACAATAGCAAAAACACCTGTCCTTCCTCCATCTGCGAGCAAAGTGAATCAATGGTGTAAATAGTATTAAACATATAATCAGCTTGTTCGATACCAATGATTTCATTATAAGTATCAAACCAAGTAGCCTCAGCAATTTCACGAATAATCAACGCATCATCAAAAGACGCTTCTCTACATTTTACATTCATCTAACTAAAATTATTTATACAAATATATAATCATACGGAATAGAATTTGTTAATTTGCATAAAAAATAAGCGAAATAACCGCAATTACACATGAAACCACTTATTTTAGTCACCAACGACGATGGGATTACCTCAAAGGGTATATCAGTATTAATAGAAGCGATGAATCAAATCGGAGAAGTTTTTGTAGTGGCACCAGATAGTCCAAACTCAGGAATGGGACATGCCATTACGGTTGACAGCACGATTCACGTCAGAAAATCCAAAATATATACCGATATAGAGGCATACGAATGTTCGGGAACGCCAGCCGATTGTGTAAAATTAGCCAAGCACCATTTTTTGAGAGGGAGAAAAATAGACCTTGTCGTTTCGGGAGTCAATCATGGAGCAAATTCATCCATCTCTGTCATTTACTCAGGTACCATGTCGGCAGCAGTTGAAGGAGCTATTGAAGGAATTCCATCGATTGGTTTTTCTTTAGATGATTTTAAATATGATGCAGAGTTTGGTCATATCAAAGATTGGATAGTAAAAATAGCGAATTTGGCTCTTAAGAATGAGTTCCCTAAAAATGTTGCATTAAATGTTAATTTTCCAGCATATTCGGAGAATGAAATAAAAGGAATAAAAATATGCAGACAAACAAACGGATATTGGCATGAAGAATTTGATTCCCGAAAAGACCCTCATGGCAGACCTTATTTTTGGATGGGCGGTGATTTTGTAAACAGAGAACCCAATACTGAAGGGACAGACATCTTTGCCATCGAACAAAACTATATTGCCATTGTGCCAGTTCACTACGACCTTACGGCACATGAAGCAATCAATACCCTTAAGGAGTGGAATTTTTAAAATTTTGAAATTTTTCAATAATTTTTTCATAAAAACGAAAATACATGGCAGTTTTAGGTAAGATTCTGAAAGGTGGAATAAAATTTACAAGCACCATTCAACAAATTAGAAAAATCAAGCCTGCAAAATGGCAAAAAAAAGCTTTTGTCAAATTAATCTCCAAAGCACGTTATACACAATTTGGCGAAAAGTATCATTTTGAAGAAATATTAAGCTCGGCTATATTCGGCGAAGATTCGGAATATTACGAAAAATTCAAGAAAAATGTACCAGTCTATGACTATTCAAAAATTTATAAAGAATGGTGGTACAAAGCAAGATTAGGCGAAAAAAATGTCTGTTGGCCTGGAAAAGTGAAATACTTCGCCTTAAGTTCTGGCACATCAGATGCGGCATCCAAAGCCATTCCGGTTACTAAAGATATGATTAAAGCAATCCAAAGAACAAGTATTAATCAAATTATTTCTTTGGGACAATACGACAATGTGCCTGCAAATATTTATGAAAAAGGCTATTTGATGCTTGGCGGAAGTACTGCACTCAATGAAGTTGATTCTCATTATGAAGGAGATTTGAGCGGAATCACTACCGGAACGATTCCTATTTGGTTTCAGAACTTTTACAAACCTGGTCAAAAAATTTCTGCTCTAAAAGATTGGGAGAATAAATTACAAGACATAACCGATTCCGCAGACCAATGGGATATTGGATTTTTGGCGGGAGTACCAGCTTGGCATACCATTCTTCTCGAAAGAATCATAAAAAAATACAATCTCAATCATATACACGAACTTTGGCCAAATCTCACGGCTTTTGCATGGGGAGGGGTTTCTCTCGAACCCTATAAGCAAGGACTAGAAAAACTCTTTGGAAAACCTGTCATTTATATCGAAACATACATGGCATCTGAAGGGTTTTTG
>CAYUFZ010000362.1:0-2768 GCA_964444025.1 uncultured Emticicia sp. | reverse complement strand
AATTGCTCCTCAAGATATTAAAAATGCCCAAGTGGTGATGACACTATTGGGAGGAAAGGTTGTATATAAAAAATAGGGTTTATTTATGAAAAAAGTAATAATTATAGTGTTGTTAGCGTCTCTATCGACGATAGCTCAAAAGCCGAAACAGCCCGAATTGCTTAGTCGTTCGGCTAAAATAATCAAAAAAAATGGCTTTTTGTTCAAAGATTTGAACAAAAATGGAAAATTAGATAAATATGAAGATTGGCGTTTGTCGGCGGAAGAGCGGGCAAAAGACTTAATCTCTCAGATGACGATTGAGGAAAAAGCAGGATTTATGCTTATCAGTACTACGAGAATGGCAGGGGATTGGTCGTTTCAGCAGAATGCCCCAAAATCTGAAATTTCGAGTGGTTTTAATGAGGAGGATTTGGTGCAAAGCATGAATATGTTTTCACGCAAACCACTGCCTTATCCGATGCTTTCGGCAGCTGGCACTACGAAAGGAGTAAAACAAAATCATTTAAGACATTTTATTTTGCGTGCCAATACTTCGGCAGGAGTGATTGCCGAATGGAGTAATAATTTGCAGGCTCTATGTGAATCAAGTCGCTTGGGAATTCCGGCAATTGTGGCATCAAATCCTCGAAATCACATCACAACAGATGCTTCTATCGGTTTGAGTGTCGGAACAACGGTTTTTTCTCGATGGCCTGGTGAGTTGGGTTTGTCTGCTACACGAGATTTGAAATTGGTGCGTGAGTTTGCGGAAACAGCAGCACAAGAATGGGCGGCTGTGGGTTTGAGAAAAGGGTATCAATACATGGCAGATTTGGCGACAGAGCCTCGTTGGCAACGAATTGAGGGGACTTTTGGTGAAGATGCTGATTGGGCTGCGGATATGATGAGAGAGGTTGTTTTGGGTTTTCAGGGTCAAAAATTAAATAAAAGTTCAGTTGCTCTTACAACCAAACACTTTCCAGGAGGAGGTCCGCAGGTTGAGGGACACGACCCACACTTTGAATGGGGCAAAGACCAACATTACCCTGGTAAAATGTTTGAATATCACTTAAAACCTTTCAAAGCTGCCATTGAGGCAGGAACTTCATCGATTATGCCTTATTATGCCAAGCCAATCGGGACACAATTTGAAGAGGTAGCATTTGCTTACAACAAAGCCATTATAAAGGATTTATTGAGAGATAAAATGGGTTTTCAGGGAATTATTAATTCAGATACCGGCCCAATCGAAATGATGCCTTGGGGAGTGGAGCAGTTGAGTATTTTAGAGAGATATCAAAAAGCAATTGATTGCGGCGTGGATATTTTTTCAGGAAGTGCTGATCCAGCTTTATTGCTAGAAACGGTTAAAAAAGGCATGGTTTCCGAAAGTAGAATCAATGAATCGGTACAGCGATTGTTGAAAGAAAAGTTTGAGTTGGGATTATTTGAAAATCCGTATGTGTCTGTTGAAAATGCTACAAAAGTGGTGGGGAATGTCGATTTTCAGGCAAAAGCCGATGTAGCAATGAGAAAATCAATCGTTTTGCTAAGAAACGACAATAAACTATTGCCAATTAAAGCAAAATCTAAAGTGTATTTCGAGGCATATTTTGATGACGGAAAAACAAAAACTCCAATCAGAACCATTATACCAAAAGAAAATAAATGGAATTTTGAGTTTGTCTCAACCAAAGAAGAGGCAGATTTCGTGATTTTATGGCTTACACCAAACATTGGCAGCTTATTCAATACTTCTGGCAGTCCTATCGAATTACAGCTTTCTAAAAATAAAATAGATGTGGCTCATGTAAACGAAATTACCTACCATAAACCAACGGTGGTTTTGATAAATTATACAAGCCCTTGGGTAATCGACGAAATTGATAATCCGAATGTAAAGGCAATTATGGCTACTTTCGGAACGACCGCAGATGCAGTATTGGATGTGGTTTCGGGAGTATTTAATCCAAGTGGAAAAATGCCTTTTTCTACTCCAAAATCAAGAAATGCTGTCCTTGAAAACCAGTCAGATGTGCCAGGCTTTATGAAACCGAATGGCTATGCTTTATTCAAATTTGGAGATGGACTTAGCTACGAAAAATAAGCCATTGATTATTAGAATTTTTTTGTAATTTTAAATACAATTTATTAATTATTCAACTCTTACAAACACTATGACAACTCGCAGAGATTTTATTATTAAATCAGTAATGGCAGGAGTTGCAACCGGATTTTCCGCCAAAAGCTATGGAAAAATCATCGGAGCAAACGACCGTGTTCGTGTAGGTACTATCGGATTCTCGGATCGCCACAGAGCTTCTCACGTAGGACCTTTCAAGGCTTTGGCAAAAAGCATGAATTTCGAAATGGTGGCAGTTTCTGACTTATGGAGCCGTCGTCGTAACGAGGCTGTGGCATTTTATCAAAAAGAATTAGGCGTTGATGTGAAGGCTTTCCGTAACAATGAAGAGCTTTATGACGCAAAAATGGTTGATGCGGTTTTTATGAGTACTGCCGATTTTCAACATGCTTTACATACGATTGAAGCCGTAAAAGCAGGATGTGATGTGTATGCCGAAAAACCTTTGGCTGAAACGATGGCAGATGCGAGAGCGGTGTTGAAAGCTGTAAAAGAATCAGGAAAAATTGTTCAAATTGGTTCACAACGCCGCAGCGGTACTAATTATTTCGCTGCCGAAGAATTTATCAAATCGGGTAAGTTTGGTCCGATTGTGATGGTTGAATTAATGTGGAATGTCAACCAACCAGGTCGCTGGAGAAGA
>CAYUFZ010000361.1:0-2771 GCA_964444025.1 uncultured Emticicia sp. | reverse complement strand
GTTTAGAACAATTTCTCTTGCGGTGGTTTCGCACCTGCCAAACGAATATATACAGTCGTTTGCCCTCGATGATGAGTTTGATGCTCAAAACATTTCGCTAGTGCCATACCTTTCGTCATCTCGAATCTGCCAAATAATTTTACCTGCTCATTCAACTGTGCTGAAGTCATTTTTTTGATACTTTCAATCGCAAAATCATAGCCCGATAGAACAAGTTTCGTCACATTTGCCTTAGATTTATCGCTCGCTTTTTCTGATTCACCAAAGCCAACCGGACTTTTTTCTCCCGTTGCTCCAGATACAAACCCATAATTTGCGTCCGTTAAATGAAGCATTTGTTCGGCAAAAGAACGCATCTCGGGCGTTGGCTTCAAAGCATAACCCGCTTCTGGCATTGCCTCTAAATACTCTTGGGTGTAAATTTTGGCACGCTCCCACTCTTTCACAATCTCGTCCAAAGTGCCTTGTGCAAAAGAATTAATGGACATTATTGTTATTAACAAAAAAGATAGTAAAAATTTGTTTTTCTTCATCTGAATTATGGTTTTAATCGACAAATATAAATGATTAAATAATTAAATCTTCTAAAATTTTAACATTAAAATAAAGCTCTTTTGATTATTCTAAGCGAAAAAATCGATTCTTGAATGTTGATATCTATTTTGACTTGAATCTGTTTCGACCAATATTTCACCAAACCATACCAAATTTAGTACACTCGTAACACAAAAACGCTCCATTCAACGTTGGAATAATTGTTTCTTCGCTAAAAAGTTTGTCCTTCCTAGAAGAAAATTTGTAAATTTACATAAATATAAATAGGCAAATCAAAATGAAAGCAAAATACATCAACCCATTTACGGACTTTGGTTTTAAAAAAATCTTCGGAGAAGAGGCTAGTAAACCTATGCTTATTGACTTTTTGACCAGTATTTTGCCTGAAAATATCATCGTTGATTTGACTTTTAAGGACAAAGAAAAACTTGGAAAATCCCAAGATGACAGAAAAGCAATTTACGATATTTATTGCCAAACCGTACAAGGTGAAAAAATAATCGTCGAACTCCAAAAAGCCAAACAAAATTATTTCAAAGATAGAACCATTTATTACGCTTCATTTCCGATACAAGAACAAGCCGATAAAGGCGAATGGAATTATAATTTAAAGGCTGTTTATTGCATTGGAATATTGGATTTTAAGTTCGACGAAGACTTGCTTTCTATCGGGGAAGTCATTCATACCGTTCAGTTAAAAGACCAAAACAACCAAGTATTTTACGACAAATTAAAGTTTGTTTACTTGGAAATGCCCCATTTCAATAAAAATGAAAAAGAGCTAAATACTAGACTTGACAAATGGCTATACTTCATCAAAAACTTGGAAGACTTTCAAAATATCCCAGAAGTTTTCAAAGACGAAATATTTGTTCAGGCTTTTGAAAAGGCTGAAATTGCAAAATATTCTGAAAAAGAAAAAGACGAATACGAACAAAGTTTAAAAACTTATAGAGACTTGAAAGGCGTGATTGATACAGCATTTGACCAAGGAAAAATCGAAGGAATGATTGAAGGAAAAATTGAAGTTGCTAAAAGTTTAAAAGAGAATGGTGTTCCTTTGGAAATTATTATAAAAACAACAGGACTCTCCAAACAACAAGTAGAAAATCTATAAACCAACGAGGAAAAAAGTTTGTATTTATTTTACCAAAAATTGAAGTTTGGGTGATGTTTTTTGCAGTCAAATTCATTCAAAATTACATAAAAAATTAGATTTTATCCCTAGATAAGAGGCTATTTGGGGATAAGAAATTCGTTGAGTAGCGAAAAGTATTCCGATTTAAAATAAAGACCCTTGTACGATTTTTGGCAAAAAAATTGGCTCTTGAATTTTGATAGCTGTTTTGAGTTGGAGCTGTTTTGACCAATATTTTGCTAATTCAGGGGCAAAAGTATTATCGCCACAATGTATAAAAATAAAAGCTTTTTTTAAGCCTTTATCTACCCATTCTGCTATTTTAGACGTCCATTCTTCTGCTCTTGAATAATCCGTTGGGTGCAATTCATTTCCGACAAAGCGTAAAGTCAATACCGCATTCGTCAAGCTCCCATGCAGTACATCTCTTCTCCCCGCCACATCCGACATCACCATCCCAATATTTAAAGAAGCTAACAATTTACAGGTATGTTGCCAAATAGATTCCTGACGAAACCAATCTGGATGACGAAATTCGACAGCAATAGGCAATTCTGAAGGCAATTGTCGTAAATATTTTTCTAATATTCCAAGTTTTTGTGGTCCAAAATATGGCGAGAGCTGTAAAAACGAAGTCCCTAAGGTGTCTTCCAACCCCAAAATAGAATCACAAAATTGTTGAGTCAATGACTCACAAGCTACTAATTGCTTTTCATGACTAATAATTTGAGGGAATTTAGGACAAAATTTAAAGCCACTACTGACCGAATTTTTCCATTTTAAAATTGTTTCTACCGTAGGAATTTGATAATGCGTTACATTCAGTTCGATGGTATTGAATTGTTTGGCATAATGTACAAGAAAATCTTTTTCTTTGGCAAAAGTTGGATAAATTTTCCCTACCCATTCTTTGTTTGACCAAACAGGCAATCCAATATAAATCTCCGCCTCATTTTTTTCAGAAACATGAGCAGCCAAGCTTTGATAAGTAAAAGGATTATCTGCTGGAAGGGAAAAATCTACGTTTGAAATATCTTGTAATTTGCCAAAATCCATGAAAATAGAATTAATTTAAAAG
>CAYUFZ010000360.1:732-2778 GCA_964444025.1 uncultured Emticicia sp. | reverse complement strand
ATGAGAAAGATAGCTTAGGGAAAAATACGGCAATGCTAATTTTTAAAAATTTTCAGGCAAAGTCGAATAAAACGGAAGGAACGTGGAAAAATCTCAGAAATAATAAAGAGTTAAAGATAACTTTAACAAAAAAATTCGCTAACGATTATAATGAATCAAGAGAGTGGAAGAATGTAGAGCTTTTACAAGCAAATTCTTTTAAAAATATTTATTTTAAATTATTAATCAATAAAACGAAAGAGGACTTTACACCAAAAGTAACAGGCCTGAAATTATATGAGAAAAAGACGGATAGATTAGTTCAACAGTTCAATGATTTAGATTGCCAATTGATGGGCTTAGAAAGTTTAGAAATTAATGATTATAATTTTGATGGATTGTTGGACTTTTCGATTTTTGAGCAATCCTATGCTGGTGCCAATACCTCAAGGGTTTATTTTCTATTTAATCCCGAAATCGGCAATTATGATAAAAGCTCATTTACTGGTACTTCTTTAGAATTTAACCCTAAAACTAAGAGAATTATTGAAAATAACCAATGTTGTGGTGGGAGAAATCAAACTATCTCAGAATACAAGGTAGTAAATAATGAAATGATATTAATTATCAAAAATTGTTATGAATTGATAGAAAAAACCGGCAAATTGAGAAAAGTAAAATGCGAAGACTAATTATTTTGACCAATAGTCTCGAGAATCAGATTATCCGAATTATTTGCTTTTTCATTATTTGATTTTTCAATGCTCAACTCTTCTTTTTTTACTTTTAATCTTCTTACTTCTAAATAATTACCTACCATGAAGTAAATCGCCAAAAGCACGACAATGAAAAAGCATAGTTGCGTATTACTGAAAAATGCCCTTGAAAAGTAAGTGATGGCAGTCAATAATATCGTAATGCCATATAAAGAAAAAGAGGCGGTTATATGACTCATGTTATTGTCAATCAGTAAATGGTGCATGTGCATTCGGTCTGCTTTGAAAGGAGATTTTCCCCTTAATATTCTAATGGAAAAAACACGAATTGTATCAAAAATCGGTACTACCAAAATAGTAATTGCGATGACAGGAGTACTCATAAAGGACAAATTAGCATCAAAAGCATGCATGACATTCAGATGAATAAACTTTACGGCAAGGACAGTAATAATATACCCGATAATGAGAGAACCAGTATCGCCCATAAATATTTTATTATGTTGCGAAAAATTGAATCGTAGAAAACCCAAACAAGAGCCAGCCAAGCACAAAGCCAAACAAGCCAAAGAATAATGATGATTTAATAAAAACCAAATTCCGAAGCCAAAAGCCGCTATCATAGCGATACCACCTGCCAGACCATCTATTCCATCGATTAAATTAAAAGCATTGATAAGGGCAACAAATACGAAGATAGTCAAGAAAATACTAATTAAATAAGGAATTTCGCCAATGCCTAAAATGCCAAACATATCCGAAATTCTTAAATCACTACCAACGACTACAATCAAGGAAGAAACAATCTGAACAATAATCTTCTTTGTAGGTGAAAGAGCATATAAATCATCTTTAATGCCTAAAAAAAACAAAATAACAGTGCCAGCAAATACTTTATGTATCAAAATACCCTCATCTCCAAAGTTCCAAATCATATATCCGATTAATACTCCAGCAAATATCGCAACCCCGCCAAATGTTGGGGTAGGCGTTTTGTGCGAACTTCTTTTGACAGGATTATCCATTAATCCTCGAAGTCCGCTTATGTTAATAATTACTGGAATAGATCGCAAATTGATAACAAAAGCGACTATTGCAGAAAGTAATATTTGTATGTTCTTATCAGGGATAAGTGATTCAAATGTCGGAAACATTAATGTCGATTTAGAACTTTTTGGTTTTAAGCTTTCACAAAATAAATACATTTTTTATTCATATCAGCAAATAACCTTTATTTTTTATCAAAAACTTTATCTATCGGTTAAAATTCTTGAACGAATGGCCCGACAGGGATTCCCTTGGTAAATGGTATAAGCCATCAAATCTTGGCTTGCCACTGAATTTACGCTCA
>CAYUFZ010000360.1:492-722 GCA_964444025.1 uncultured Emticicia sp. | reverse complement strand
AAACGCCCTCTTCTATTTCTATGTTTTTTAAAATTAAATCAAAAGTACTTTTTTTATAATCATGATTGCCCGAAAGAATCAATGCTCCTTGAGACAAACAGGCGTGCGAGCCAATGCTTACTTTTCCTAAATTATCTATCCATACTTTTTCGCCTATCCAAACATGATTTCCAATGCTTAAATTCCAAGGTGCTTTGATGTTTACTTTTGGCTTTATGGTGATATTTTCT
>CAYUFZ010000360.1:0-466 GCA_964444025.1 uncultured Emticicia sp. | reverse complement strand
GATGCTCCGAAAAGCCGCAATAGCCAAACTTTTATGCCCATCGGTAGTGGAAAATAAGAATTGATAAATAATTGATTACAAAAATACCACAAGATATTCTTTACAATTCCGCCTCTTAGTTCAGAATTTTTATACCAATCATTATTGAATTTTGATAAATCGGTCTTTTCCATTGTTATTTGAAATTTTGCAACTGCGAAATGAGTTGACTGCTTTTATTTCTACCTTCCTCCAAGCGGTCTGAAAGAAAATGTTTGGTCGCTTCAAAATGCTTTCGGTAACTTTCTTTGTCGCCCATTTCAACAATATTAGCCCATTCGTGTACAGCCGTATGAAATGCCAAGTCTTCTCCCCGAATACTTTTCTCATACAATGCCGCCTGAATCGACTCTTCTAGTAAATCCTCATTTAGGAATAAATACTCAGCCATCCCGACTCGCAATCGGAAAGGAGTTGTCTGACAGAT
>CAYUFZ010000359.1:0-2807 GCA_964444025.1 uncultured Emticicia sp. | reverse complement strand
CGGAAGTTGAGTAGAAAATAGCTCTTCCCAGCCAATCACTGCTTTATTATATTTCTTCACTAACTGATAAACCCGATTCACAAAATACGCCTGCAAAGCATGCACATCCCCGATTTTATTTTTTTGCATAAAATCAACAATGGTAGGATTATTTTTCCAAGCAACACCATTATTTTCATCTGCACCAATATGAATGTAAGGAGAAGGGAAAAGCTTCGCCATTTCTCCCAAAAACTTATCTAAAAAAACATACGTTTGCTCATTTGTAGGATTGATTGATGGAAAAGGGGCTGTTTTCATAAATTGCATAATTGAAAACATATTTTGCTCTTTTATCTGGCTAAAATCAACCGGAGGGCCAGGTTCAAAGTTGTCGGTAAAGCTCGACAATAAAGGATAAGCCGCAAACCAACTTTTGGTATGCCCAGGCATATCAAACTCCGGAATAATCATAATCCCCCTTTCTTGGGCAAATTTCACCAAATCAATTATTTGTTCCTGCGTATAATATTCTCCATTCGACCCTTTTTTGTGAAACTGCGGAAAAACCTTTGACTCTACCCTAAAACCCTGATCATCAGTCAAATGCAAATGCAAAACATTCATTTTTACTACTGCCATCGCCTCGATATTTCTCTCAAGGACATCTATCGGAATAAAATGTCTAGCCACATCAATCATAAGCCCCCTCCAAGGCAATCTTGGCTCGTCGGCAATAATCATGGCAGGGAAGACAAAATTCTTAGATTTTTTTTCACATAATTGAAACAACGTTTCCAGCCCCCTCATTGCCCCAATGCCTGTGTTGGCTTCGAGAATCACTTTTGTTCGAGAAATATTCAAGGTATAAGACTCATCGACTCCAATAGCATTAGGCACAACTTTTTTGGTAATGATTTGGAGAGCAGCTGTATCACTTTTGCTAGTAAATTTCACATAATCTTTATTAAAATACAGCCCCGTTTTACGATTCAGCTGTTGATAAATCCGATTGACTGCTTTGAGCAAAAGAGTATCATTGGAAGGAGAAGATACCGAAACATAGAAATTTGGAGTTATTTGAAAATCTCCAGAAAGCCATTGGACAGACTTCGGAATCGGCAAAAGGTTGAGAGAACTTTGAGCCGAAGCTACCGAAGCAAGCACCCAAAGCACCATCGTTAGTTTTTTCATGCGATTAATTATCATATTGTTCATAAAAGCTTTCAAATTCAGCCAAACCTTGTTCAGTACAAATTCCCTGAATATATACATTAATTGTATTGTTAAAGACCTCTTTTGGCGAAAACACAATGCCTTTGAGGCGATTGGTACGGGTGATAGTCATATAAAGAATACCAATGGTTTCAACCACTAAATCTGGATTTATACTCGACTTGATTAACTCCATTTTGACTCCAGCCTCGATTAGCCCACGAAAATAGACCAAAGATTCTTGGGCATAAGCTCTAATAACCCTCTCCTGAAGTTCAGGATAAAAATAATTCAAATCAGCATAAAAATCTTGCGAAATCCCAAAATCAAGCTTGAAAAGCTTATTCAAAATCAAGCATAAATCCCATATCGGGTCATTTTTTTTATCTTTAGATTGAAGAAAATCATTGGATAACGAGGCATAATGACGCTCCAGACAAATTCTCAATAAATATTCTTTATCTTCAAAATATTTATAAAAAGTTTTACTCGATATCCCTAAAGGGCTAATCAATCGGCGAACAGTAATTTTTTTAATTCCATTCTTCAAAAATAAGTCTAAGGCAACGTCTATTATTTTTTCTCTTATATCCATTGGTTTTAATCAAGTTACAATATATAATATTCTTTAAAAGAAAACAATAAAATTAAAATATTTTCCGAGAGAACTAACACAAAAAGACCCCAAAAGAGGTCTTTTTATGCCATATTTTTATTATTATCACTTCAATTTCAGTACTATCGCACCCAAAGGAGGTAGCGTAAGTTCGACAGAATGATCTTTTCCATGCACAGAAATTGGATCAGAATGAATCGTTCCATTCAATGTACCACTTCCCCAATATTTTTGGTCATCGGAATTGAAAATTTCCACATATTCTCCTACGTATGGAACCCCAATTCTGTAATTCGGGCGAGAAACAGGAGTAAAATTCAAGATAACCAATAGATTCTGCTTTTCAATTAATCCTTTTCTAGCAAAAACAATAACCGCATTTTCTCTATCGCTGGTATCTAACCATTCAAATCCATCAGGGCTAAATTGCTTATCATACAAAGCACCCTCCGAGCGGTATAATTTATTCAAATCTTTCATCAACTCATTAACACCCTTATTTGGCTGATAATCAAGCAAATGCCAGTCGAGGCTTTTGGCAAAATTCCATTCGGCATATTGTGCAAACTCCCCACCCATAAAAAGGAGTTTTGCCCCCGGATGCGTAAACATATAAGCATACATCAAGCGAAGATTGGCAAATTTACGCCATTCATCGCCTGGCATTTTTTCAATCATAGAACCCTTTCCATAAACTACCTCATCATGCGAAAAAGGGAGCATGAAATTTTCAGAAAAAGCATAAACCAAACTGAAAGTAATATCATTTTGATGCCATTTTCTGTACATTGGGTCTTTTGAAAAATAACGCAATGTATCATTCATCCATCCCATCATCCACTTCATTCCAAAGCCTAAGCCACCCGTATAGACTGGTCTCGAAACACCTGGAAATGCCGTCGATTCTTCGGCGATGGTCTGCGTATCAGGAAAAGAACGATACATTTCTTCATTCAATTCTTTAAACAAAGAAATAGACTCCAAATTCTCTCTACCT
>CAYUFZ010000358.1:0-2812 GCA_964444025.1 uncultured Emticicia sp. | reverse complement strand
AATAAACAAACACACCCCTCCGGCGGCTACCACATACAAAGGAGCTTCCGTCGAACCCTCTCCAAAGAAAGATTTCACTATTTTACCTAAAAATAATGAAGCTAAAATTTCGGGGATAACGATAAAAAAGTTGAAAATTCCCATATAAACGCCCATTTTATTGGGAGGAAGCGAACCTGAAAGAATGGCATAAGGCATAGACAAAATGGATGCCCAAGCAATACCCACTCCGACCATTGATAATAAAAGCGTGTATTGGTCATGAATAAATAAGACCGAAGTCAAGCCCAAGCCACCACAAACCAAAGCCATCGAATGGACAAATTTTCTGCTGGTACGCTCGGCAATGACGGGAATCAAAAAAGCCACCAAGAAGCAAACGACAGAATAAACCGCAAAATTGACCCCATTCCACTCTCCTCCTGCACGAAATTCAGGTGAATCAACCGAAGTTGCTCGAAAAATATGGCACGAGGTCACCAAACCAAAAAACATCCACATACAAAACAAACCCAACCAAGTAAACATTTGTACCACAGCCAATTGTTTCATGGTTTTCGGAATCATGCCTATGGACTCAATCAATTCTTTAAAATACCCCAATACGCCTTTGTTCTCCTCTTTTTCACGATTGAACGCTTCCATGTCCTCTGGAGGATATTCATCGGTAGTCAAACAAGTATAAAGTACCGACACAAAGAAAATAACCGCTCCAAGTTGAAAGGCATATTTGGTGGTAAGAGAAATTCCGCTGACGGTAGTACCAACCACACCGAGTTTGCTAAACAAAAAAGGCAAAAGATTGGCAAACGTTTGCCCCAATCCAATAAAAAAAGACTGCATGGCAAAACCTGCCGTTCGTTGGCTAATATCCAATTTATCAGCGACAAAAGCCCTAAACGGCTCCATCGAGACATTGATACTGGCATCTAAAATCCATAAGAGCGTAGCTGCCATCCAAAGTAATTTTGACTCCGGCATTAAAAACAATCCGATTGATGCCAGAATAGAGCCTATAAAAAAATATGGACGACGGCGACCATACTTGGTCCAGGTTCGGTCACTCATCGAGCCAATGATGGGCTGAATTAATAATCCCGTCATCGGTCCAGCCAACCACAAGATTGGTATTTCATCAGGATTGGCATTTAATTGGGCATAAATACCGCTCATATTTGCCAATTGTAATCCCCATCCAAATTGGATTCCGAAAAATCCAAAGTTCATGTTCCAAAGTTGCCAAAAGCTCAACTTTGGCTTTGATTGTTTATTTTCTGTTTGTATTCCTCCTGCTGCCATGAGTTAAGGTTTAAAGTATTGTTTAAATATGATTGCTATTTGAGCTCAAAAACCACGAGGGTCATCGGTTTTATCGACAGACTAAATTTCGCAGATTTATCCAATTTGATTTTTTCTGAAGCAATGCTTTGTTCTATTGCCGAAAAAACTGCTTTTTGTTGAATATTTATGCTTTTTTTAGCCGACCAATTCATCATTTCCCAAGCTCCTTCAGGAATAAACACCTCCGTTGAATATGAATTTTCCAAGTCAAAGTTGCAAATAAACAACAATTTTTGATTATCTGTAAATCTCAGGTAACTAAATATTTTTTTATCCTCGTAATTGGTCGATTTACCCTGAGCGTTGAAATACTGCAAATCGTAGAAATGCCCCTGACGAACTGCCTCATTTTTATTCACAAAAGATAAAATTGACTCATATTTCGCTCTTAATCGTTTTTGTTCGTCCGACAATCCACCGCCATCATACCGATGCTGATTCACCCAAGCCTGAAACTCCGGCACACCCCAATAATCAAACATCGTGGTTCGTCCGTCATCACCACTAAAACCCTCTGCCTGGGTAGGTTTTACACCGACTTCCTGACCAAAATAGACCATCACAGGCCCCGTATGAAGCGTCGCACTGAGAGCCATGCCAGGGATAGCCTTGAAGGGGTCATTGGCAAAAAATTTGGAGGCAATTCGCTGTTCATCATGATTTTCTAAAAATCTCAACATTCGATTGGAAAACTCCCCCGACTCCTGCTGCCATACTTTGGTAATATCATTGGCATCTCCTCCCCCCTCAATCAATCGACGAACGGCATCATAAAGCCCTACTTTATCATATAAATAATCAAATTTACCTTCAAATAAGTATCTTTTATAATTTTCAGGCACATAAATTTCGGCGATAAAAAGTATATCGGGGTTTATTTTTTTTATCTCAGGAATCACCCAAGCCCAAAATTCTGCTGGCACCATTTCTGCCATGTCACAACGAAAACCATCAACTCCTTTTTTCGTCCAATAAGATAATATATCTCTCATTTTCAGCCAAGTATCTGGGATAGGCTCAAAATGATTGCTACGGTGGTTCAAATAATCGACTCCATAATTCAATTTAGCTGCCTCAAACCAATCATTAATACTTGGTTTTGACGAAAACACATCATTTCCTGTTGCTTTGGCAGGAGACTCTTGATAATCTCCATCGAACGCAATTGGGGGCTTCACTTCTGCGGGGACATGGAAATTTTCGCCAGGAAGGTAATAAAAATTATTTTGAGAAGAGAAAGTCTTTGAAAAATCATCTTTTGCACCAAAATCCTCGACACCATTCGGTTTTACATCCGAATAATAAGAGCGAGCCACGTGGTTTGGAACAAAATCAATCAAAACTTTCAGGTTATTTTGATGGGTTCTATTCACCAACGCTTCAAATTCCGCCATTCTTTGCGTTACATCTACTGCTAAATCGGGATTGATATCGTAATAATCCTTGATTGAATAAGGAGAACCAGCAAAGC
>CAYUFZ010000357.1:0-2822 GCA_964444025.1 uncultured Emticicia sp. | reverse complement strand
CGTCTAAAAGGTAATGACCTAGTTCGTGGGCAAGTGTAAAAATTTCTCGTTTGAATGAAATTTGGTGTCTTTTTAAAACAATGACATTTGGTTTAAGAAAAAAACCATCAATGTTTGCTTTATCTTTCTTGTTCCAAGTTTCTACGAACTCAAAGACTAAAATATTTTTTTCAGCTAATTTATTTATTAACTCGGTCAAATATTCTTTTGGTTTGTCTTTGAACTCAGGTGCTAAAAGGTTCTTAATTTCAGTTGCAACAATTTTAGGGCTGTTACTAATTTTAAAAACTGGCAACTGTCTTTCAAATTTTACATCTGAAAGTTCAGCAATGGCAGAAAGCGAAATTTTAAATTCTTCAAAGTGATTTACTATTTTTCTTGCACCTAAATTCAAATCAACATCAAACTTTGTTTTTCTAAAAAATATGCTTGCATCCTTTGAAATGTCTGGCGATTTTGGGTCTAAATAGTAGTGAATACCCTTGTTAAAAACCTTATCAATTCGCTTTAAGTGTCCAAGTTCAATCTTGGTAGCTAAAATTTGTTCTTTGGTAATAGGTGTTTTGAGTCCAACACTAATGATAGGCAATAGTTCTTCCTCCGACATTTGAAGTAATGACAGCAAGTATTTTAATCTTTGTATGTTTTGTTCAACTTTCAAGAAGTACTATTATTTTTTGTTACAAAGGTAGTCAAAATTTTGGTAGCCTGTCAAGTGTCGGTGGTTCTGTAAAATTGAACCTAACGGCTCGGCTTTGAGAAGTAGCGGATTAAAAGGCACAAATGTTCGATTCTGTACTTCAGCCCCACGTTTCCAAGATGTTGCCTACCGTTGTCGGTGGTTCTGTAAAATTGAACCTAACGGCTCGGCTTTGAGAAGTAGCGGATTAAAAGGCACAAATGTTCGATTCTGTACTTCAGCCCCACGTTTCCAAGATGTTGCCTACCGTATTTTTTCGTTGGCTTGTATTTGTCAACGATTGTTTGTCGGCAAGTTGTCTCGGGTATTTTTTTGAACAGCAATTGCCCCAAAAAGACCAAGTAAAAAAGCAAAGGCATAAAATCCTTTTTCACTGTCAAATTAACTTCGCTCTCACGAATCATATCATAAAAGTCTTGGGACACCCTATAGAAGGAAGTAACTTGGCTTAAATACGGTTTGGTTTCGTTCAGCTGGGGTTTCATTGTCCGTCCTGCGGAAACAACGAAACTCTAGCTGAGCTGTTGGTAATTCGTTTTTGTCTGTCCGCACTTTGTCAGTTCGTTAGATTTAAGTTATCAAATGCGTTTAAGTCTATAGTTTCCAAATTGGTTTGTAACGGTTTAGCACTAAATTTACCTAAATCAAGTAAAATGTCTATGTGTCTTGGAAAATGCACAATTAGTTTCTCGTCTGAAAGTTTTTTCAGTCGGTTTTTAACATTGTGCATAAAAACAAGTTCGTTGTCATCTACCTTGTTGTCTGCTTGTACCATTCTTACAAGAACTTCAACCATTTGTAACTCTTGACGTTCAGACATATCTGAACTTTCCAAAGTTTGAAAAAACATCTGTATTGACTTTGAGCCATTTTGTTTCAAGTCTGTAAACGCTAATTTCAACTCTGTTTCGTGGTCTAAACTGTCAAAATATGGCGAGTTTGTAAGCATTTCTTTCATCTCTGCTACTTCGCTTTCTGCTATTTCTCCGTCACAAGCCATAACGGAAAAAGCACCTTTGAAGAGGATTTTTCTAAATTCTATGCTTTTCATATTAGAACCCAATTTTACCTTGTTTAACTTGGTCTTGAACTGACTTGGGTAATAAATTAAGAAGTCGTTGATTTACTTCTCCTAATTTTTCCCAATCGTTTTCTTTGGCTGCTCTTACTCCTGCTTCTATCAACATTCCTGCTTGTTGTTGGTCATTCATACGCACTCGTTGATTTTGTGCAAGGTCTTTGAAAATACCTACTATAAATTCTGGTGTTCGCCAAAGAATTTGAATAATCAAAGTATGCAGTTCGTCTGTTGCTTCTTGAATTTTCAATGGACTACTTGAACTTAAAAAAGCCTTTTCACGAGAAACTATATCGTTAAAAACTTTTCTTTCATAGTCGTTACCATTGTCATTAATGAGTTCTTCACATTTTTCTTTTGTTTCCAAATAGTCATTTTTGGCTACTTGTGTTCTCTTGTCTTTGGTTGCATTATCAATTTCTTGGGCAACTTTTCGCTTGCGGTCTTCTAATTGATAACGGTTGTCTGTAACATCGTCATCACTAAGTTTTTCGCTTTGCGTTTGGATTTCAGTCATTTGTTTTTTCAAAGACTGCAAATTTTTAGCGGTTTCATAATCTTCTCTTTCCGTTGCTTCCGAAATTTCAGTTTCCAATTTTTCAGAAAGTTCTTCCACTTGCTCAACTAAAACGTTGATAGGCGTATGCCTTTCTTTTGGGTTGAAAATTTGTTTAAATTCTTGGTCTGCCATTGTCAAATAGGCTGAAATGGTTAAATCTCTGCTTTCAGAAATTTCAATCGTAATTTCAATATCTGAACCTTTTGAAATGTCCCTAACTACTTGATTTCCTTTAATTTCCAAAAAACCAATACTTAGGTTTGCTTCGGGCAACGCCAAATGAGAACCTTCCAATATTGAAATTCTTACACTTTCGTTAGAACCTTTTACAAGTGTTTTGTTTAGTGGTTTTGTAATTGTTTTGCGAATTGGTAAAACGGAATTTTTTTGAAAAATCAATTCAAGTCTTGTTCTGCCTAATTCTAAGTCATCAACTTCAAGGCAAATATCATTAGGTAAAGGCTGTCCTGTGATACCGTACCCAC
>CAYUFZ010000356.1:0-2826 GCA_964444025.1 uncultured Emticicia sp. | reverse complement strand
AAATTTAAAATTACAAAAGGGTGTATCTATGTAAAGAAACTTTCAGATATCAAGATTTCTGCGTTGAAAGAAATTTGCATTGAATCAATCAAATACATTAGTGAGCACCACGAATGTTCTTGTAGAGTAAAATAAAAAAACAACTATGATTAACAAAATGACAACTAACACAGACGACATAAAAGAACAACGAACCGCTAACAGCACCTACCCAAAAGTGGCGGTTCAGTGGTTAAATCAAGTTTTGTGCTTCTATCAAAGTTTCTGCTTGGTTGACAGTGACGTGCTTCGAAATCGCCACCTTCGGGTAGCTGCAAAACGTTACCAGCAAGCGTAAAGAACGACACGACCACCAACAGACGACCTTATCTCGGTAGACAATTTCGCTGTAATTCGATACAGACCAGACCCATTTGCCGACACTCAAGCCAACGCAAGGTTTTAAAAAATTTTCCCACCGCACTTTTAAAAAATAATTTTATGCCTACCCACATTGGCACATTTGGGGGTTGCCCCACTGCACAAGCCGAAACAAAAGCAAACCCCAAAAGAGCCAATTTTGCAACCGCTTTATTCCGACATTCTAAATTTCTTCTAAATTGAATACTTACCTTTGTTGCAATGAAATTATTACTCATAGAAGACGAACAAGAACTTGCAAATAGCATCCAAACCTATTTGACAGGAAACAACTTTATGTGTGAGTTGGTAATAAATGCAAAATCAGCCGTAGACAAAATATCAACTTACGATTACGACTGCATTTTACTTGATTTGATGTTGCCTGACGGCAACGGTTTTGAAATTTTAAAAGAACTAAAAAGGCAAAACAAAACCGAAGGGGTAATTATTATTTCGGCAAAAGAAACGCTTGAAACTAGGATTGAAGGTTTACAATTGGGTGCAGACGATTACCTTACTAAGCCTTTTCATTTATCAGAACTTTTGGTTAGAATACAAGCTCTCATAAGACGAAAAAATTTTAAGGGAAACAACGTTGTTGCGCACAACGAAATTGAAATTAATACTCTTTCCAAAACAGTAAAAGTAAAAACCAAAAAAATTGAAATCACAAAAAAGGAAATTGATTTGCTTTTGTATTTAATCGGTAATGAAAACAAAGTACTTTCAAAAAGTGCCATTGCCGAACATCTTTCAGGTGATATGGCTGATATGCTTGATAATCACGATTTTGTTTATGCTCATATAAAAAACCTAAAAAACAAATTGAAAGATGCAGGTTGCAACGATTATATAAAAACAGTTTACGGATTAGGTTACAAATGGCAAAATGAATAAAAAACTATTACATAAAACATCAACGGTTTATTTGCTTTTTTCAGTGATGCTATTAATCGTGTCCGCACCTTTGTTCTATTATATTACAGAGAGTTTATACATTGAAGAAACAGACGAAACACTAATTCTTCATAAGAATGAATTTTTGAAATATTCATTGCCTACTTTAACAACGCCAGAAATTCAAAATTGGAACAAATACAATAGAAACATTAAGATCGAGCCATTTAAAAATTCGGGTAACGACACTATATTTTACAACTCCTACTATGATACTTTAGACGCAGAAACTGAGCCATACCGTGAACTTAATGCTTCTATTCTCTTGGACGGAAATCCATATACGTATTCAGCACGAATTAACTTAGTGGAAACAGAGGATTTAATGAAGAGCATAGCAATACTTTTTTTGGTTATTATTTCTCTATTACTTGTTGGCTTATTTGTAATCACAAAAAGATTATCCATTAATCTTTGGAAACCATTTTACGAAACGTTAAATCAAATAGAGAAATTTGAAATTGATAAATCCAATCACCCAAAATTTACAGAAACCAATATTGAAGAATTTAATCGTTTAAATCAAAGCATTGAAAAACTGATTGAAAGAAACACTTCAATTTACAACAGCCAGAGGGAATTTATAGAAAATGCAGCTCACGAACTGCAAACGCCTTTGGCAGTCTTTCAAGCAAAAATTGATACACTTATCCAAAACGCTGATTTCACACAGGAACAATATAAAATGCTTAGTTCCTTGAACGATAGCGTTTCACGTCTAAATCGTTTGAACAAAAACCTATTGTTGCTGTCTAAAATGGAAAACGACATTTACAACGAGAAGCAAACAATTAATTTGAATGAGGCAATTGGAAAACACTTTGACTTTTTTACAGAACAGGCAAAAGCAAAAAACCTTATTATAAAAACAGAAATGAAAGAAGCTGTTGTGGTAAAATCAAATCCAGTTTTAGCTGAAATTCTCATCAGCAATCTGTTTTTAAATGCTATCAAGCACAATGTAAATGATGGTCAGGTTTTAGTTACTCTGTCAATTCATTCTCTTACATTTTCAAACACAGGTCAATCACAAACCTTAGTTGCTAATAAACTGTTCAACCGCTTTTCTAAATCCAATCCATCCGAGCAGGGTAATGGTTTGGGGTTGGCTATCATCAAGAAAATTGCAGACCTGAATAACTGGAAGATTTCCTATTCATTTGCAAACAATTTTCATTCATTTTCGCTGGCTTTCTAGAAATTCTAAATTTCTTCTAAATCGGGTTGCAACTTTGTCCTGTAAATTTTAAACAAATAAATAAACAAGACAATGAAAAAGTTAGCATTAATGATGGTTGCAGCGATGATTACATCACTCACCTTCGCACAAAAATTACAGGAAAAAGATGTTCCTGCTTCAGTAAAAACAGCTTTTCAAAAGAATTTCCCCCAAGCAAAAGTAGAAAAGTGGGAAAAGGAAGGGAGTAATTTTGAAGCTGAATTTGAGTTGAACAAAACAGAACAATC
>CAYUFZ010000355.1:0-2851 GCA_964444025.1 uncultured Emticicia sp. | reverse complement strand
GTATTGCCCATTGCTTACGAGGGGATGTATTTCAGATTGTTCCTTCGAGGCGTTTTTCTAAAAAATTTGAAGGCGACGATTTTAATGTTTATCGGGCTTTGAGGTCTATTAATCCTTCGCCTTATTTGTTTTATTTTGATGGAGGAGAATACCATATTTTTGGAAGTTCGCCAGAGAAACAAATTCTAATCAAAGATGGACAAGCGGAGATTCACCCAATTGCTGGTACATTTCGTCGTACGGGTGATGATGAGCATGATGCCGAATTGGCTCGTCAATTGGATGCAGACCCAAAAGAATCTGCCGAACATGTCATGCTGGTCGATTTGGCAAGAAACGATTTGTCTCGCAGTGCCGAAAATGTGAAAGTAGAAACATTCAAGGAAGTGCAATTTTACAGCCACGTGATACATTTGGTATCAAAAGTAACAGGCAGAATGCACCAAGGAACAAATCCTTTGCAATTGGTGGCTGATACTTTTCCTGCCGGAACTTTGTCTGGAGCTCCTAAGCACAATGCCATGACATTAATCAATAAATTTGAACCGACCAATCGAAGTATTTATGGAGGGGCTATCGGATTTATGGATTTCAATGGAAATTTCAATCATGCCATCGCTATCCGAACATTTTTGAGCAAAAACAATACCCTGTTCTACCAAGCGGGAATGGGGGTTGTTGCAAAATCTGATGTTGAAACAGAAATGAAAGAAATTCATTTAAAATTGGCTGCCTTGAGGAAGGCCATCGAAATGGCTCAAAATATATAGTTAATCATGATATTTATGTCTGCTTTACTAAAAAAATTAAACTTTAAAGGTCAACAAAAAATTTTATTGTTAAATACGCCTGAGGAGTTAGAAACAGAAATAGCTGATTTTGGAAGTTATTTGGAAATTGTTCGAGAGGTTTCTTCGGAGAAAGTCGATTTTTGCTTGGTTTTTGTGAAAGAAAAAGCTGAAATTGCCCCGCTTTCGTCTATCATTGATGCTTTGATGCTTGATGATGGCTTGTGCTGGTGGGCGTATCCGAAAAAAACCTCCAAAAATTATAAAAGCGATATCGGCCGAGATACGGCTTGGGAAAGTCTGGGAAAATTAGGATATGAACCTGTGCGAATGATTGCAATCAATAGCGATTGGAGTGCCTTGAGGTTTCGGAAAATAAAATTTATAAAAACCTTGAACCGAAATCGGAGAATATCGGAAGAAAATAGATAATTTATTAGGGATTCATTGACCAATTTTGATTATGAAAATATTAGTATTAGACAATTACGATTCGTTTGTATATAATTTGGTATATATTCTAAAAGAGTTTGGAGCAGAAGTAGATGTATTCAGAAATGATAAAATAGCTCTCGAAGAAGTAAAAAAGTACGATAAGATATTATTATCACCAGGACCAGGTATTCCAGAGGAAGCAGGGATTATGCCTCAAATTATTCGAGAATATGCTCCAGAAAAATCAATTTTTGGGGTTTGTCTCGGGCATCAAGCAATTGGGGAGGCATTCGGTGCAAAGCTTCACAATATGGGGGAGGTTTTGCATGGTGTTACGACTAAATGTTTGATTACAGATCCTAATGAAGTGCTTTTTCAGGGAATTCCGTCTGAAATAAATGTGTGTCGGTATCATTCATGGACTGTCGTTCCGGAGTCAATGCCCGAGGAATTGAAAATTACGGCGGTTGATGAGCGAGGATTTGTCATGGCTGAAGCACATACCCGATACGATGTTCGAGGGGTGCAATTTCATCCAGAAGCATATTTGACGGAACATGGGGTGAAAATGGTTGAAAATTGGATGAAACATTGATTAATTTATTGACTGTTCTTTTATTGTTATTATGAAAAAATACCTCAATCAACTCTTACAAGGGATATCGCTGAACAAAGATGAGGCTCAGGAGGCTTTATTGAAAATTGCCAATGGGGAGGTAAATACTTCTCAAATGGCTGCTTTTTTGATGGGAATTCAACAGAAAGGTATCACAGTAGATGAACTGGAAGGGTTTCGAGATGCCATGCTTGGTTTGGCAATACCGATTGATTTGTCGGATTTTGAGGCAATGGATATTGTCGGAACGGGCGGAGACGGAAAGGATACATTTAATATTTCTACTACCTCGGCCTTGATTTTGGCAGGGGCGGGCCAGAATATTGCCAAACACGGCAATCACGGGGTTTCATCGGCTGTTGGCTCAAGTACGGTTTTGGAATTTTTGGGGGTGAAGTTTTCTAACGACGAAAGTTTCCTGAAATCAAAATTAGAAAAAGCAGGTATATGCTATATGCATGCTCCTTTGTTTCATCCTGCCATGAGGCATGTGGCTCCGGTTCGGAAAGAATTAGGAATGAAAACGTTTTTCAATATATTAGGACCATTGTTGAACCCTGCGAAAGTGCAAAAGCAATTTTCTGGGGTGTATAGCTTGGAAGTTTTTGATTTATATGCTCAATTATTTGCTCGAACCAATAAGAATTATGCAATTATTTATGATTTGGCAGGATATGATGAAATTTCATTGACTAGTGCTTTTGATATTTCAGGAAGCAACGTCGAAAGGAAAACCATCAATCCTGAGGAAATAGGCTTTTCTCTGTACCAACAATCGGATATTTATGGGGGAGGAACTATCGAGGAATCTGCCGAAATTTTATTGAATATTCTACAAAACAAAGGGACTGAAGCTCAAACAAATGTAGTCTTGGCAAATGCTGGTCTGGCTTTGAGTGTTGCTCAAAAGGTATCTATGGAAGAAGGAGTCGCTTTGGCAAAAGAATCACTTCTGAGTGGAAATGCTTATCAATGTTTTAAAAAATTAACTGAAGAATAGTAAAAAATGACA
>CAYUFZ010000354.1:0-2852 GCA_964444025.1 uncultured Emticicia sp. | reverse complement strand
CCAAATCGGCATACGCTGCACCATTTGCCGAAGTGGGATTCTCGATTCCCCATTTTTCTGTAACATCTTCAAATTGAATGGCATTGTTTTTTCCGATGTTCTTGTAAGCATAATTTTTCAGTTTTACTTTTGGAACAAAATCCAGCAACATAGACTTAGACATGAGGGAGTTAACCTCATTTCTGTATGCAAGAAAATCTAAATCTGTAATATCCCTCGGAAATCCATTGGTAATGATAATATCCCTAAATCCATCATTATCAAAATCAGTCACCATCGGAGTCCAACTCCAGTCTGTTTGAGCGACACCCGCCAAAAGACTGATTTCACTAAACATCGTCTGCCCAGTATTCGGATTTTTTCCCCGATTCAGCTGCAATGTATTTCTTGGATATTGATACAAATAGCCAAATTTATCATTATTTTGATACGTTACATAGCTATTTGCAGGAGTCATCATCTTTTTTCGGTAATTACTTTCTGGCATCATATCAAGAGCAATAATATCCACCAACCCATCATTATTGATGTCTTCGATATCATTTCCCATGGCAGAATACGAAGTATGTTTAAAATAATCTATTGCTTTTTCAGAGAATGTCCCATTTTGATTATTGATATACAACAAATCATTGGTCAGAAAATCATTCGTCACATAAATATCTTTCCAACCATCTTGATTGATATCAGTGATATTAATTCCAAGTCCAAAAGCATCATCAAAAATTCCAGCTTCTTTACTTACATCAGCAAATCTGATTTTACCCTCTTCTTTATTAAAGTTTTTATACAATCTATCGGTCCGTTTTGACTCCTTAATGGCATCTTTTTCTTGGAATTTATTAGGTAATTTATCATCATCCATTTCATTGACGACAAGGTATAAATCCAAATCCCCATCATTATCATAATCAAAGAAAGCAGCATTGGTTGTGTGAGTGGTATCGGCTATACCATATTCTTTCGCCATATCTTTGAAGATTGGTACACCATCTTTTCCTATTCCCTGATTTACATAAAGAATATTTGTTCGTTGTTGAACTGTTTTTCTAGCCGTTGCACAAACATAAATATCCAATAAATTATCATTATTGATATCCACCAAAGCGATTCCAGACGACCACCTACCCTGTCCATTTACATTTGCTTTTTCAGTGACATCTTCAAAGTGAAGCTTTTCACCTTTTTTGGTTCGATTCAAATATAATTTATTAGGTCTGGTATTTGCGGTAAAATAAATATCAACCAAACTATCATTATTAAAATCCCCCATCGCCACGCCACCACCATTATATACATACTCAAAAGTCAAGATATTTAGCGTATCATTTTCATCTATTCTGTTGGAGAATGTAACTCCAGAATCCTCCGCTTCAATTTCTGTGAAGAGCGTTTTTTCTTTACACGAAGAGAGATAAATCAAACTAATAATCGAGAAAAATAACAATAATTTTTTCATTTCAATAGGAATGTTTCTAATAGCAAATATAAACAAAAACGTCATGCAGATTAAATTCTGCATGACGTTTTTATAATCTTTAATCAATAAAAATGGTTTAACGAGCCTCTTTTTATTGAATTAGGAGGATATATTAATATCCAGGATTTTGCTTCAATACATCAGCACCTAACAAGTCGATTTGACCTTGAGGAAGTGGCAACAAAGCATGTTTTGCTTGGTATGCACCACCTTTAGGAAGCGTATTTGGCAAGAATTTGCTTTCATAATCCAAGTAAGCATTGATTTCTTTCTGATCTTCACCCCAACGAACTAAGTCGTAGAAACGGTGACCTTCCATAGCCAATTCCAATTTACGCTCAAAACGAACCGCCTTACGAGCTACTGCTTGATCAGTCCAAGCATCGTTATAAGTACTGATAACATAATTAGCAGCTACACCACCGTCTTGTTGTACAAAAGAAGCAGGATTTGCCGCACGAGTACGTACCATATTTACATATTCACGAGCTTTTTCCAAATTATTTGCTTCAACTTCACACTCAGCAGCCATCAATAAAACGTCTGCAAAACGGATGATTGGGTAGTTTAATGCTGTATAACCAGGAGTCCAAGAGCTATTATCTTGCAATGAACCTTTTTCTGATTTGTAGTAAGAATATTTCTTAGGAGAGTAAGGACCACCATTTGCTTGGTTACGAATCCAGTCAAATCCTGGGTGTTTTTGCCAATCTAAGAACATGATACCACGACGACCGATAGTATGGTCAAGACGAGGATCTAACTCACCTTGGTCAGGAGTGAAGGCAACACTTGATTGTACGCCCATATCCGTTTTCAATTGGTTATCTCCAGAATTATAAGAACCATCTAATAAAGGTAAACCATTTTTAGTTCTGTAAGAGTTTGCTAACTCAAAACTTGGCTGGAAGAATCCACAACAGTTACCAGGACCATTAGGACCAGTGTTGTAAGGCCAGTTAAGGTCACCATCAGCATTTGCATTCGCAACACTACCAGTATTAGCAGCAGCTTGAAGAGCAAAAACAGACTCAGAGTTATTGTCATTTGAAGCTTTGAACAAATCAGGGAAGCTAGCAACCAAAGCATATTTCTTACCGTTTGCAGTTTTACCATTTGCGATGATATCATCAAACAATGGCTTTGCAGCAGAATATTTCTTTTGAGCCATGTAAGTTTTTGCTAAATACGCTGCAGCAGCCCATTTGTTTGCACGACCAGCAGAACCAGGAACTTCAGCAAGATTATCCATTGCAAATTTGAAATCTGCTTCAATTTTAGGATACAAATCTTGATCGTTTTTAACTTTTTCAATTCCAGCACCTACATCAACTGTTTCGTCAACATAAGGAGTGTTGTTGTAGTTTCTCTT
>CAYUFZ010000353.1:2544-2857 GCA_964444025.1 uncultured Emticicia sp. | reverse complement strand
AGCGATTCCATTTCATGGCGATTTTTAGCGATGTCAATGGCAGTATAAATGGCAGCCAACATCGAGCTTTCGTCGGCAATATTCTTACCTGCAATGTCATAAGCTGTTCCATGGTCGGGCGAAGTACGTACTTTGGGTAATCCGGCAGTAAAATTAACTCCGTTATCAAATGCCAACATCTTGAATGGCATTAATCCTTGGTCGTGGTACATTGCCAAAACTGCATCATAATTTTTCCATTGAGCAGTACCAAAAAAGCCATCCGCAGGAAATGGACCAATGGCAATATTTCCTTTATTCTTGAACTCTTCCA
>CAYUFZ010000353.1:0-2534 GCA_964444025.1 uncultured Emticicia sp. | reverse complement strand
GATTTTTTCATACCCCTTAGATGAGTCTTTTAATAACTCTAATGCTTTAGCTATTGATAAATAGCTTTTACCCACACCCGATTCACCTACGCAGATAATGATTTCTTTCTCTTCATTACCCAACAAACCGTTTTCTCCAGCATGAGGATTAATCCCCAAGACCGCAATTCGTGGCTTTTGAATATTAAAATCTCGTATCAAAGAACTTTTAATTTGCTCTAACTTTTCTAAAATCAATGATTTAGAAATTTTAGACTTCACTTGCTCCAAAGGCAAATGCCCTGTTACGACCCCAATTTTAAGTTCCTCACTGACCATAAACATCAATTCTTTGGATACTCCAAAAGCATTTGCCAAATATTCTGTATGTCCTGGAAAGTTGAATTGCTCATTTTGAATCGAATGTTTGTTGATGGGAGCAGTCACCAAAGCATCTATTTTTCCTGATTTCAGGTCTTCAACAGCCCTTTTAAGGGATTCAAATGCCAATTTTCCTGCTTCAGGAGTAATTTTTCCAGGGCTTACTTCGAGCGTTTGATCATTGGCACAATTGATTACATTTACTTGTTTATGATTGAGTTGCTCAATTTTATGAATGGTAAAAAATTGCCAATCCTTAATTTCCATTAATTGACGATACCTGTTAATAATTCTACCAGAACCATAGATAACAGGCGTACAAATTTTATTCAAACGATTATTGGCAACGGCTTTTAGAATTACTTCCGGTCCAATACCATTATAATCTCCTATGCTAATGCCAATGATGGGTTTTTGATGTTCGTTCAACTGCGTAAAGATTTATGGTTTTTAATGATTTACAGAAAAGATTTTTTTATCTTCAAAAAATTAAAAATTTATTGTCGATTCCTTCATCTCTCCATTAAATTTGTTGCAAATTAAATACAATTAGCGACAAATAAAATATGGAAGCACGCATTTTGGCAAATAAAGGCAAGGTTTTAATTGCAGATGAACTTGAATTGGGCATGATTCCTGGCTTGGAAGGGCTGGGCTATGAGGTTTCGTACCAACCGCAACTCAAGCGTGCAGAGATAATCGAACAGCTAAAGGGCTGTGTGGGGCTTGTGATTCGGAGTAAAACGTATGTCGATAGAGATTTGCTTCAAAAAGCCACTTCTCTTCGATTTATTGCCCGTGCGGGTGCGGGTTTGGATTTGATAGACCTCGATTTTGTGGCACATCAAGGGATTTTATTATTCGCTGCCAATGAAGGCAATAAAGTGGCTGTTGCGGAGCATATTATAGGAATGATTCTTGCTCTTTTCAATAATTTATTGCAAGCAGACACACAAGTTAGAGAAGGTGTATGGAAAAGAGAAGCCAATCGTGGCATAGAATTGATGGGTAAAAAAGTAGGAATTATTGGCTATGGTCACAATGGTCGTGAAACTGCCAAAAAATTTAGGGCTTTCGGATGCGAGGTACTTGCTTATGATAAGTATAAGAGCAATTTTTCGGATGAATTTGCCAAAGAAGTGGGGCTTAATGAGCTATTTGCTCAATCCGAGATTCTTAGTTTGCATATCCCCTTAACTCCAGAAACAAATCGATGGATTAACAAGGATTTTATCTATTCTTTTCATCAAAACATTTACTTTGTTAATGCGTCTCGAGGAGAAATTGTCGTTTTGAAAGATTTATTGGAGGCTTTGGAATCGGGGAAAGTCCGTGGAGCATGCTTGGATGTTCTTGAAAATGAAAAATTCAATACCTTCAGTCCAGAACAAAAAGAAGTTTTTCAGCAACTTTCAAGCTTATCAAACATTGTATTTTCACCCCACATCGCAGGCTGGACACACGAATCGTATCGAAAAATCAATGAAGTTTTGTTGAAGCAGATTGCTGAAAAATGTTGATTTCGGCAGGTATTTTTTTTAATAACAAAAGAAGCTGCCCATGTAAGACAGCCTCTTTTGTATTTTTATCAATCAATCTTTAGAATCGAATAATTTTCCCCAAAGATTCGTCCGCCCGACGCACATCGATTACATTCTTCTGTGACACCCTCTTCCAACATTGTGTCGCAATGAATGTGTTGATTTCGCTTCGGAGTAACTTTCTGTACTGCTGCTCCTGAGCTTTTCTCTTTCAACATGGCAGAAATAATTCTGTTTTTCTCTTGCGTCACAAATTTCTGCATTTCTTCATCTTTTTGGCTGTCGAAATAAATCGTACCGTCCACAATCGTTTGCTCTGGACGAGCATAAATCGAAAGCGGATGATTATTCCATAGCACTAAATCTGCCTCTTTTCCTGCTTTGATACTGCCAAGACGATTGTCGAGATGTAACATTTTTGCTGGATTTAGCGTCACCATTTTCCACGCCTCTTCCTCAGACATTCCTCCGTATAAAACGGTCTTGGCTGCTTCTTGATTTAAACGACGAGCCATTTCAGCATCATCGGAGTTTATAGCAGTAGTGACACCCACTTTTGTCAAAATCGCTGCGTTATAAGGAATCGCATCTTTCACTTCCATTTTATACGCCCACCAATCCGAAAACGACGAA
>CAYUFZ010000352.1:0-2869 GCA_964444025.1 uncultured Emticicia sp. | reverse complement strand
ATTCAAACTAACATATAGGATAATAAAATAATCTTGTATGTAAGTCGTTAATTTTATAAATATTTAAATCATTTAGGAGTTATGCCTGCAGTTAAACCAAAACGAAAAAGTCCTGTCATGGATATGACAGCGATGTGTGATGTGGCGTTTTTGTTATTGTCATTCTTCATCATGACTACTCAGTTCAAAGGTCAAGAATCAGTAACGATTGATACACCATCGTCAATTTCGCAAACCAAAATTCCTGAAACGAATGTAGCAACCATTAGTATTGATCCTAAAGGAAAATATTTCTTTGGAATTGCAAATGCTAAGGAGCGTGGCGAGTTGTTTCAGAGAATGGCTCAAAAATATGGGGTAGCTGTATCGAATACAGACCTTAAAAGTTTTGAGAAATTATCTGACTTTGGAATCAGTATTTCAGGTTTAAAACAATACTTGAATATGCCACCAGAAGACCAACTTAATGTGGTAATGCCTGGTATTCCGAACGATAGTGTAAAGAGCGAATTGGCTGATTGGGTGACAACTTATCTGAAAGAGATAAACCCATCTGCTAAGCTGGCTGTTAGAGGCGATGCCGCTACTAACTATCCGGCTGTAAAAAAGGTACTTAATGAACTTGGTAAAAATGATATTAACAAGTTTCAATTAATTACTGGTGTTGAAAATGCACCAAATTAATATTTAAATCATCAAAACATTGCATAACAGATGGCAGAAATAGATACCTCCAGTGGTGGTGGCAAAGGTGATGGTAAAGTACGGGCGAAAAAACATTCTGCGAGAGTCGATATGACTCCAATGGTGGATTTGGGCTTCCTACTGATTACATTCTTTGTATTCACCACGACGTTCAGCAAACCAAATATGATGAAATTGAATATGCCGGAGAAAAATGATGATCCAAAACAAAAGGAAGAAACGGCAGAAATCAAAGAATCTAACACGATTACTATCATCATGGGTAAAGATAATAGAGTATTTTATCATCAAAAATCAGCGAAAACTATAACACCTGAGCTTTTGATGGAGACAGATTACTCTAAAGATGGTATTCGTACTGCAATTTTGAAAGCAAAAGTTAACGCAATTGACCAAACAAAATTCACGGTTGTCATCAAACCAACCGACGAATGTACTTATAAAAATACGGTTGATATTTTGGATGAAATGGCGATAACTAATTGTAATTTGTACGCAATCGTTGACCCATCTCCGGCTGAGTTAGATTTGTACAAACAAAAAATTGCAGCACCTAAGAACTAATTTTAAATACCTAGGTATTTGAATTTTTTAATGATAAATTATTTTTAATATGAACCCTACTAATAATGTCAACGTTAGCTTAGATGATATGGTTTTTGAAAACCGTAACAAAGCATATGGTGCTTATGATCTAAGAAAGACATATAAAAGAACGGTCAATCGTTCACTTTTATATGGGTCGGTTGCGTTTTTGGCTGCTTTAGGGGCTCCTATGCTTTATGCTTCTATTACTCCTAAAGCAAAAAAAGAAGTTGCTGTAGAGATTGATTTAGCTAAGTTGAAGGAAGAAAAGGTGGATGATAAGCCTTTGGACTTACCGCCTCCGCCTCCGCCTGAGCAAAAGCCACCTGAGGTTGCGACTATTAAATTCTTACCTCCAGAGCCAAAACCGGATGATGAGGTAAAGAATGAAGAGCCACCACCGCCTGCCGATGAAATTGAAAAAGCAGTGATTTCCAATGAAACCAAAGAAGGTGTCGAGTCTGATGAAATTGCAGCTGCTCCACCTCCGGTAGAAGCTCCGAAAGCCGTAGAAATTGAGCAACCTAAAGAAGATGAAATCTTTACTACGGTTGAGCAAAATCCTGAGTTTCCGGGTGGTATTAAGGAAATGTACGGATATATCGGTAAAAACTTGAAATACCCTTCTGCTGCTCAAAGAGCAAACGTTTCGGGTAAGGTTTTTGCGAAATTCGTTGTTGAAAAAGATGGAAGTCTTGGAGAAGTTCAGATTTTGAAAGGAATTGGTTTTGGTTGTGATGAAGAAGCTCAGCGAGTTTTGAAGTCAATGCCAAAATGGAATCCTGGAAAACAAAATGGTCGTAATGTAAGGGTATGGTTTACAATGCCTATATCATTCGTTCTTGAATAATGTTGAACAAGAATAAGCGTTCTGGATTTGGTCAGGTTACTCCTTACATCATGGCTTTTATAGGGCTGTCTTATATAGTAATGGGTTTTTTTGTGCTTGACCGCTCGGCATCTTTGCCAATTTCTGAATCGATGGCAATTTTTTTGGGAGTTTTGTTCATCATTTATGGTTCTTATAGAACCTGGAGGGCATACAAAACTTTTAAAGAACCGTCTAACTAATAAAAAATAGGTCATCTGTACAGGTGACCTATTTTTTTGTTAAATTTTATCAAGGTATATAGCTTTCGATTATGATACTCGTTGGTAATAAGAATCAATTGTTCTGCATTGATAGATGCCTTGGCAGAAAAAATTAGAATAAAATCCTCCATTCGATGGTATCAAGTAGCTTGAAATTTAGGAATTAAAGCATTTCGAGAGACTGAGAATGGAAGTATTATCGAATAATTTGGAATTTCTAGATAACCAATGTTAGTATTCAAGCATAAAATTACAGTTATTATTGCTTTTTTTGTTTTTCCAATACTCTGTATGTCCTGTTTTCGAAATTGGATTATGACAGAAAAAGAATTGAAAGGGCATTATCAAAATAACAAGCATAAACCAACTTACATTACTATCGAAAAGGATAGTTTTAAATTTAATTTGGCATCATTTGGAAGTTCATTTTCTCAACCTGTTATTTTTATACATGGAGCACCTGGTTCTTGGGATGGATATTTGAATT
>CAYUFZ010000351.1:0-2872 GCA_964444025.1 uncultured Emticicia sp. | reverse complement strand
TCGAATTTGGTAATGTTTCAGCATGTTCGGTACTTTCTTGCTCGAAACTAAAATCATTTCTGACAAACCTATCAAGTTCGTCGATTCCTAGTGGCTCTATTCTCAAACGTTTTGTTTCAATCATTTTCCATAAATTTCTTGGGGAATAACATCTACCTCAACACTTACTTTATGTTCGCCGGAGCTAAAAATAATTCCCTTCAATGGAGCCACATCAGCATAATCACGCCCGTATGCTGTCACAATATGTTGTTGATTGGGGATGATGTTATTGGTCGGATCAAACTCACACCAGCCCATTTTCGGAATAAAAACCGAAATCCAAGCATGTGACGCATCAGACCCTTGTAATTTAGGCTTTCCTTTCGGAGGAATCGTTTCGATATAGCCACTTACATAACGAGCGGCAAGCCCCACACTTCTTAAACAAGCAATCGACAAATGAGAGAAATCTTGACAGACCCCTTTTTTTTCTTTCAATACTGTTTTTATGGGGGTATTGATATTTGTATAACCCGATTTGAACTGAAATGAATGATAAATAAACGCCGACAAATCCTTGACGGCATGGAATAAATTTTTTTCGGCAGGAAGCAAAGAACGAGCAAAATCCTGTATATCATCATCCCAATCGATGTAATGACTTGGTAAAATATATTGCAACAAATCTGTTTTCAGCAGATTATTTGTTTCAAAAAGCTCAGCGGCTTCTCCACAAGTAATCGGATTGATTTCAGGCAAAATTCTTGGTAAAAGTTCAATCTCACTTTGAGCAATCACTTGGAGCTTTTTATGTGGCTGATGAAGTGAAAAATAATGCTGTTTGTTGCCAAAATAATCTTCCCTCGGATAAACCTTGGTTGGCGAGGGTTTGATTTCCAATGAAAATCCATGACAAATCTGAGTTGATAAATTTCTAGGTTGTAAACAAACAACACTTTGATAATTATCAACAGAATTGACGTAAGTATAAGTTGTTTGGTGTCGAAGCTTAAATCTCATCGGAATTTATTTTTTCTATACTATCAAGTAAAGAGTGTTGGATAACGGAATGATTGAAATACAGCCCAGTTAAATTTTCTGTCAAATTAGCAACCAATTCAAATACTTGAGCCATGGTTTTATCCAACTTAGCTCTGTACAAATTCTCTTCATCATACCCAATCAATTCTTCCGCCTCAATCAGTTTTATCTTGGTAATGGCATCAAGTACCGTTTTTTCTGCTTTATTGAGTCGATTGGGGTCGATATTTTTGGGTAATTTAGACAAACTATCAGCCAAAGAGTCTAGTAAATAAGAGAACGTATAAGGCAAATTATTATCCAAAAAAATCATATTAATTACCTCAAGTAAGCTAAAATTCGACTTATAAATGCTTCTGTATTGAGCCAGCAAATGATGATTTTCCAGCACCGCTTCCATCAAAACATTCTCTACTTCCTCATTGTTTTTAAAACTAAAAGATGAGCGTAATACAGAAAGCAAAGACAAAATTCTTTCGATATTTTTACCCGCTTTCCAAAGATAAAACCCACTATCTCGAGGGAAAGTTTCAGAAATATTGCCATAAAAAGCCATCAATCGGGTATAGAGCAAATCGAGTGTATGATTGATTTGGCTCAAATTATTGGCATGACATTTTCGGATACTGACAGAGCTATCCTCAATCAAATTGATTATTTTTCGAGTATCTGGATTCCATTTTTCACTAATTTGATTAATTGTTCCGAGCAAAGCCCTCAAATGATAGCTCAAAGACCCTGCTTTTTGGGGGTTATTAATCAATGACACCAATTCGGGAAAAGGATTCTCAAAAATAGATTCTTCTTCCTCCGTAAAACCAGGATAAGATAAGGTCAGGTGAGTCAGGGATTTAAGTAAAATTTCAAGATATTCGGGCTGTTTTTTACCCTTATGATTCACATTTTCATTCAATCGGTTAAGAATAATTTTCAAATAACTAGTCAAAGCCAAACTTCTTTCACAAAGCCTCCCAACCCAGAATAAATTTTCTGCATTTCTACTCGTCAGCGAATTACTCGATGCTTTCTGTAAATTTCTTCTTACCACAATCCTCTCAAAATACTCATTGGGGGTGTCGGTCACAATCCAAGTATCTTTCGACAAACCACCTAATTGATTGGAAATCACAAACTTATCTTGAACAGCCGAACTTCGAGTAAGCCCCCCCTGCATGACTTTATAATCATTTCCGTCACTCACCAAGAAAGCACGAATGGCAGCAAATCTCGGCACAATGCGTCCATTTTCCAAGGCAGGAGTAGTAGAAAGACTCACTTCCTCTTGAGCCACAAACTCCTTGGGATTCTTTAGGATTGTGGCACGTAGCTTTTCGAGGCTGTTTTTGTCCAAAGTTCGCCCATAAATCGACTTAAAGCCTTGCTTTCTATTGGCTTTTTTGATGATTAATTTGGGTAAATTTTCCAATACAAAAGCCAATTCTTTGGACTGACCACACCACCAAGTAGCTACGGAATTCATCTGTAGAGGTTCATTCAGGAAAAATTTAGAGATATTTTGCATAAAAGCCAACAATCCATAATTTTCGACGACACTAGCCCCTATTGGGTTCAATACGGCAACATTTCCCAAACGCATCACTTGTAATAATCCTGGTACACCCAGCAAGGAATCCTCCCTCAATTCGAGTGGGTCAGACCATTCATCATCGACCCTTCGGATAATAACATCGACCCTTTGTAATTGGTCGATTGATTTCAACCACACAAATCCATCTCGTACCAACAAATCGCTGCCTTGCACAAGGGTATAGCCCAAATAAGAAGAAAGATACACATGCTCAAAATAAGTTTCGTTGCCTGCACCAGGGGTTAGAAATACTACATTTGG
>CAYUFZ010000350.1:494-2872 GCA_964444025.1 uncultured Emticicia sp. | reverse complement strand
TTTGAGCCTCAAGGGGGCTTTTATTTATGGTTAGATATTTCGCAATGTATGAATACCAAATATGAAGGCCAAGAAATTTTAAGTTCGAAAGATTTTGCTGAAATTTTGCTTGAAATCCATGCTCTAATGGCAAATTTATCGTTTTTTCAAATCCCATGAGGGGTTCAACCAAACGATGTCTGAGGTTTCCTTCCAAATTTCCAAAAAGATATTTCCAATTTTTATTTCGAACTTCAAAGCTAAATGTAGGTTCAACGTTAGAAAAACCTTTTTCTCCAAATTTTTTTCCGACAAATATTCCTACATTAATTTTTATAGTCGGATGTAAATGATAAGAAATGCCAGGATTTAGATAATAGCCTGTTAATGTATATCCATCGGCAATAGGATTGAAATATTCATTGTTCTTAATATAAACTAATGATTGATTTATAAACGATATTTTACCAATTTTTAATGGCTTTAAAATAGTGTCTTTTTCAAAAATTTGATTATTCAATTGACCATAAACAGATTGCAAATGAATCAAAATAATGAATAGTGAAAATTTAAAAAAAATATGAATTTTATTCATGTATATATCGTTAAAGAAGGTATATTTGTTCTAATTTAAAAATCAATTGTGACTAAAAAACTCTTACCCGAGATAAATATAAGTTTATCTACTTATTGTTATGGCATGAGCTTTTTTTAGATTTTTGAAATTAGTCAAAAATATTTCAATTTTATAATTTCTTTGAATTATATCCAAAATTTAAACAAAAATGGCAGCAGAAAAAGAACCCAAAGGCGATGACAAAGCCAACAAAATGAAAAGTCTCCAAACGACTATGGAGAAATTAGATAAAACGTATGGTAAAGGAACTGTCATGCGTTTGAGTGATGCCAAGGTGATGGAAGTTCCTTCAATTTCAACGGGTTCGCTTGGGCTTGATTTGGCTTTGGGGGTTGGTGGTTTTCCTAAAGCTCGTATCATCGAAATCTATGGTCCTGAATCTTCTGGAAAAACAACAATAGCCATGCAGGCAATTGCAGAAGCTCAAAAAACAGGCGGTATTGCTGCTTTTATCGATGCGGAACACGCTTTTGATAGAAGCTATGCCGAAAAATTGGGAATTGATACCAAAAATTTATTGATTTCTCAACCTGATTTCGGTGAGCAAGCACTCGAAATCGCAGAGCATTTGATTAGTTCAGGGGCTATTGATATTTTGGTAATCGATTCGGTAGCTGCTTTAGTTCCAAAAGCTGAATTGGAAGGGGATATGGGTGATAGTAAAATGGGATTGCAAGCTCGTATGATGTCTCAGGCTATGCGTAAACTGACAGGAGTCATCAATAAAACTGGCTGTTGTGTAATATTTATCAACCAGTTGCGTGATAAAATTGGGGTTATGTTTGGAAACCCAGAAACAACCACTGGGGGGAATGCTTTGAAATTCTATGCGTCTATTCGTATTGATATTCGTAGAATTGGGGCAATCAAAGATGGTGATGATATTCTTGGAAATCGTACTCGTGTGAAGGTTGTTAAAAATAAACTTGCTCCTCCTTTCAAAGTGGTAGAATTTGATATACTATATGGACAAGGTGTATCTAAAGCTGGTGAGGTGCTTGATTTAGCGGTCGATTTGGAAATTGTTAAGAAATCTGGTTCTTGGTTTTCTTACGGAACAACCAAATTGGGGCAGGGGCGTGATGCCGTTAGGGATATGATTAAGGATAATCCTGAATTAATGGCTGAGCTGGAAGAAAAAATCAAAGCGGCTGTTGCTGAAAATGAAGAGGCTTTATTGGATCCTAATTCTAGCGACCAAGATGGAGCTGAGGAAGATGGCAAATAGGTGCTTCTTTATAAATATTAAATATAAGAATTCATAGTAAAAGACCTCAAAACTAGCAAAAAGCTCGTATTTTGGGGTCTTTATATGCGTTTGGTTTAAAAGTTTATCTGAAAAAATCTTGTTTATAAGCGTTCTATTTCTTCTTTTGTTAATCCTGTCAACCTAACAATATCTTCGGTTTTTAGTCCCATTTGTTTGGCTGATTTTGCAATTTCAATTTTTTTCTCAATTTTTCCTTCAACTTTTCCTTCGTCAAAAGCTGTGTCGATAACTCCTTTCAGGTCTCTGTATATTTTCAAACTATTTTCATAATTTGCAAGTTCAGTTTGCCCAAATTTTGCAATTTCTGCTTTCTCAAAAGCTTGATTAAAAACATCATCGGCAATAATTGTCGGAATGGTCTGAAAATCTTCTAAATGTTTTATAAAATAAAGCCATTTGTCCAAACGAGTTTCAAGTTGTGTTTCTGTCAGATTGAAATTTGGCATTTCAAGATAAATGAAAGTCAATTTATCATAAAAAACTTTTTTGGTT
>CAYUFZ010000350.1:0-484 GCA_964444025.1 uncultured Emticicia sp. | reverse complement strand
AAGTTTTTCCGTGTTGGTTTTTTAGATTTATTGTATGTACCACATCACTTTTTTGTGCTTCGTTTTTGTAATCGTCAAAAGTAAAATCCAAAATACCAATACAATAAACCGCTTTTAAATTATAATTCCATTCACCTTTTTCGGCTTGTTCTCTAATTGGGAAAGTTGAATAGTAAATGGTTCTTTCTTTAAAATAATTTTGTTTGGCTTTTTGAAGTTCAACTATAAATTTTTCGCCTTTTTGGTTTTCACAATAGATGTCATAAATTGCTTTTCGGTCGATGTCGTTGATGCCAATTTGTTCGTTGTTTTTAAAAGTTAGGTCAAAAATTTGGTTATTACTAGGCAATAGAGCATTCAAGAAGTCAATAAGCAAAGGTTTGCTAGCTTCTTCACCAAAGATTCTTTTAAAACCGAAGTCTGTAAAAGGGTTTACATATTTTGCTTTCATCTTGTTGTGAGCCATATAAAATTATGTAGAGCA
>CAYUFZ010000349.1:0-2875 GCA_964444025.1 uncultured Emticicia sp. | reverse complement strand
GTGTGGTACTTACAGGCAATTTGAACCAAGAAGCCAAACCAATGGTTGTCGCTGCCACTAACTCTGCAGAAGCTCCTTGAGCATAAGTAAGATGCGATTTTCCGATTTTTTCACCGACCGTTACCACAATTCTCTTCCAGCCAATCATCGTACCCAAACCTAATGAAAGAGATATCATCAAGATGACCCACATAGGAGCATGGTCGGTAAATTTACGAATTCCTTTTTCTTCTTTGGTGGCAATTCCTTTCAAAATGGCACGACTATTATCGCTCATCACGATTTCTTCGTCTTCAATCAATTTTTTTGTATTACCGCTGACAGTCAATAAAGCTTTTCTAATATCCAAAGCATTGGCTTTCCCAACTTGACTGCTATCCGCTACGCTATTTAAAAAAGCAATGCTTGTATTTATTTTTGCGATTTTCTCTTTTTCGGCAGTAGAAGCATGAGTGGTATCAATCAACGATATTTGTTTTGAAATTACTTCCAAGTCTGGTTTTATTGAATGAAAATCAATTGTTTTATTGATGGCAAAATATGTAGGTAAGATACCAATCAAAATTAACATCACCAATCCAATACCTTTTTGGCCATCATTTCGACCATGGAAAAAAGAAACCAAAGTACAAGTCGTTATTAAAATAGCACGAATCCAAAATGGAGGAACTTCATCTTTGTTTGGCTCTTCAAAAACTTGCTTTCTTATGCTTTTATTCAACAAACGTCTCAACGCAAACATTAAAAAGACAGCCATTGCAAATCCTACCATTGGCGAGAGGAATAACGCTGAAAATATTTCTCTGGCCTTGTCCCAATTGACAGCCGCAATACCTATTTTATTTTCAGGCAACAAAGCATATCCCAAACCAACACCAAGAATAGCTCCAATCAAGGTATGTGAACTAGAAGCAGGAATTCCAAAATACCAAGTACCAAAATTCCAGATAATGGCAGAAAATAACAATGCCAATACCATTGCAATACTATGATAGACATTTTGATCAATCAACAGTTCTACTGGCAATAAATTGACAATACTCATTCCGACACCTACCCCACCGGTGACTACACCTACAAAATTGATAATCCCAGACCAAACTACTGCTTGAGTAGGTTTCAATGAATTGGTATAAATGACAGTAGCCACGGCATTGGCAGTATCATGAAATCCATTGATAAATTCGAAGGCACAAGCTGCCAAAAGGCAAAATGAAAGTAGGATAAAAATGTCTGTTTCTAGGCCAAACATAAGTTTTTAGAGTTTAGTTATTAATATTGATTCTATTGGTGTTATACAAATTTGACGCAAAAGTCAAAAAAAAATCTGAATCACGAAAAAATACAATATTATCAAATTGTTAAGAAATGTTTCGTTTTGTTAATTTTAAATTAATATTCAGCGATTCTGCTAAAATTTTGTAGATTTGTTGAGTAATAATGATTCATATTTTTCATTTGAATTCATTTCATTCATCATCAAATCCTTGAAAATATGACAACGGTATCACTGATAGCAGCCATGAGCCTCAATCGAGCCATTGGCTTGGGCAATGCCCTTCCTTGGCATCCCATACCTGCCGATTGGGCACATCTCAAGCAAGTTAGTAAAGGAAAAATTATGATTATGGGGCGGAAAAGTTATGATAATCCACACCGTATTTGGTCAGAAAAAGGTAATTTTGTCATTAGCCGACAAAAAAATTATACCTTAGATGCTGGTTTTGAGCTATCTCACTCCTTAGAAGATGCCCTGCAAAAATGCTCCACAGAAGACGAGGTCTTTATTTTGGGAGGGGAAGAGATTTTTCGGCAAGCTTTGCCTTATGCCGATAAAATATACTTGACGATTGTGCATGAAAATTTTGAGGGAGATGCCTTTTTTCCTGAATTTGATGAAAAATTATTCAAAATCATCAAAAAAGAAACGTATCAGGTAGGAGACGACACCCCCTATCCCATCACGATTATCACCTATCAAAAAAATAAACCCCATTAATAAATATGATTGCAGTAATTCAGCGAGTGAGAGAAGCTTCGGTTTCAGTAAGCGGAACAACGATTGGTGCCATTAAGCATGGATTCATGATTTTATTAGGAATAGGTCATCAAGATACAGAAGAAGACATCGATTGGTTGTGTAAAAAAATTATTGGATTGAGGATATTTGGAGACGAAGAAGGGAAAATGAACCTCGATTTGAAAAATATCGGAGGAGATATACTACTCATTTCTCAGTTCACTCTTCATGCAAGCACCAAAAAAGGAAATAGACCCTCATTTATTGAAGCAGCCCGACCAGAAACAGCTATCCCATTGTATGAAAAAACAATTGATAGACTGAGTGTAGAGCTAGGGAAGAAAATCCAAACGGGAAGTTTTGGTGCAGACATGCAAGTTTCGCTTGTCAATGACGGGCCTGTTACGATTGTTATGGATACAAAAAACAAAATTTAATTTCACTTTCAACCCTCCGTTTATGAAAAAACATTTTTTATTCATTCTCTTATTTATTCTTAACATTTCGCATCTTTTTGCCCAAGATATCCACTGGCTCAACAATGGAGAGCAATATGCCAAAGTCGAAAACAACGAAATAATAGCCTATTCTTTACCAGAACACAAAAAAACAATTCTTGTCAGCCAAGAAGCATTACGCCCCAAAGGCAAGCAACAAAGCTTCATTGTGAAGGATTTTAATTTTAGCAAAGACAGCCATCAAGTACTAATTTTCACCAATAGTAAGCGAGTATGGCGATACGAGACCAAAGGCGATTATTGGGTATTGAATCTTCAAACAAAAAACTTAGAAAAATTAGGGAAAGGGCTACCTGCTTCCTCACTAATGTTTGCCAAATTTTCGCCTGATGAAAAA
>CAYUFZ010000348.1:0-2880 GCA_964444025.1 uncultured Emticicia sp. | reverse complement strand
TGCCAAGCAGTTTTTTTATATGGTCAAATATGGTTTATCTCCAATGAAAGCTTTACAAGCGGCAACCATTTATGCGGCAGATTTAATTGGGGCAAAAGATAAAATTGGGTCAATTGCTGAAGGAAAATTTGCAGATTTAGTAGCTGTTAGCGGAAATCCCTTGGAAGACATTACCTTGTTGGAGAAAAAACTCCATTTTGTAATGAAAGGGGGATTTATTTATAAAAATGACAAATAAATTCTTGATGAAAAAAATAACGATTGCTTGCGTATTTCTGATTTCTGTGTTTTTTTCTTGTGAAAAAAAAGAATTGGATTTAAACGAAGACTTGCCCAATGATAAGACTTTTGCTGTTGAAACTCAAAATAGTGAAATCCCTTATTTGAAAATAAAAACTTCAAATGTGATTCTAAATGAACCTAAAGTTGAGGCTGTATTAGAAATTTATCAGAATAAAAAAGGAATTCTAAAAGTTCCTATTGGCATTGAGTACAGAGGCTCTACTTCTTTTCGTTTGTCTGATAAAAAATCTTACGGAATCGAAACCAGAGATAAATCAGGCAAAGCTTTTGATGTGTCTGTTCTTGGTTTTCCCGCTGAAAATGATTGGGTTTTGATTGGTGATGTATATAATATGACCGACAAATACATGTTTGACCCTACTTTGTTGGGGAATTATGTCGCTTATTCTATTGCTCAAAATATTGGACAATACGCCAGTCGAAATAAGTTTGTGGAGCTTGAATTGAATGGCCAATACATGGGTTTGTATATGTTTGCCGAAAAATTGAAACGTGGACAAGACAGAATAAATATTTCTAAGCTGACCGAAACTGCCGATAAAGAGCCTGCTATTTCGGGGGGATATATTTTAAAGATTGATAAAACTGCTGGAAGTGATGTGCAAGGAACGCATACGCAGGATTATTATTTAACCAATTGGAATGATGATTTGCTTTATACGGTTTTCAATAGTTTTCGTTCGGATTTTGGAACAGACCGAAAATTGATAAATACGCCTCCTTTTCTGAATAAAGTTGGCAATGAAACGTACTTTTTATACGAGTATCCCAAAGCAACAAATATTAGTGCTTCACAAAAGTCCTATATTGCAGGATATATCAGAAGCTTCGAAAAAGCCTTGCTTTCAGATGATTTTTCTTCAAGTACTCGAACTTATACCAATTATATAGACCTTGATTCTTTTACCGATTTCTTGATAGTCAATGAGTTATGTGGCAATATTGATGGCTATCGCCTAAGTACCTATTTGAATAAGGATGTCCAAGGAAAACTCAAAATGGGTCCTATATGGGATTTTAACATAGGGTATTATTGGGGAGGAAGAGTGCCACAAAATGATTGGATATTTAATTATAATAAATATGTAAAAGAAGATGCTTGGCTGATTCACTTTTGGTGGCCTCGTTTGATGGAAGATTCACAATTTAGACAAAACTTAAAAAAACGCTGGAATAATTTCCGTCAAAATCAACTTTCAACAGCTAATTTGCAATTATTGGTAGATAAGCAAGTAGAATATTTAAGAAGCAATGGAGCTATCGAACGTAATTTCAAGCGATGGAATGCTTTTTCTTTGAATTATGTCCAAAAAAACAACGAATTGAAAGAATATCTGAAGCGGCGAGCGGAATGGATAGATTCCCAAGTGAGCCAATTCTAAAAAAATAAAACTTACCTTTTTGGGGAAGTTTTATTTTTTGTGGAGACGCAGGGATTCGAACCCTGGTCCGAACTTGGCAATCGTCGAGCCTTCTACATGTTTAGTTGCTATCATTTTTCGAGCAATACCGGGTTAGCATCAGACCATGATATCACCTTAGAAACTCTTAATACTAATTAGAAACAAGTGCCCAGTTTTTAATCGCCTTTGCATTGCGACACCCCGAACTCCCCCGCGGCAAAGGTTAGCAGAGGCGAGATGTGGCTAAATAGTTAATTCACTCCGGAATTAAGCTGCCATGGCATACGAAGTATTGCCAGTTATTGGTCGGAAGAATTTTTGACAGGAGATTCTACCAACTCCCGACATGCTTATACTCGCAACCACTCACGCCGTCAAAACCGGTCGTCCCCATTGCGATATAATTTACAAAATTAAAGGTTTTTATTGTAAATTGCTAGAAATGCTTGAATATATATTTTATCTTCAAAAAAAATAGATAAAAGTATCCGATTTTGCTTATTTTTGCTAAATGATTTATTTAGATTATCTCAAATATTTACTGAAAGCTCAGGACGAATATGGGCTTCATTCCCCTTTTTTATTTGAATTTTATACTGAGGTACTTAAGAAAAAAGACCGAATAGATTCCTTTGGGGCGATTGAAGAATTACGTTCCAAATTGCTCACGGATGTGAGTTTTGTGGAGGTGCAAGCTTTTGGCGCAGGTTCGAAATTAAATCAAGGAAATATTCGGCAGGTGAAGTCTATTGCCAAATATGCCCTTCAATCGCCTGTGTATGCGAGATTGTTTCATCGGATACTCCTCCAATTCTCCTTTCAAAATGTCATTGAATTGGGTACTTCTTTGGGTATTACTACTGCTTATTTGGCATGGGAAAAACCAAATGTAAAAATTCATACTTTTGAGGGATGCCAAAATATTGCTTCACTTGCCCTACAAAATTTCAGCACCTTAGGTCTCAAAAATATTCAAGTCAATATTGGAAATATAGACCAAACATTGGTGGAATTTTTGAGCCTGACGGATAGCATAGATTTGGTTGTTTTTGATGCCAATCATCAATACCAATCAACTATGAAATATTTTGAGCTTTGTTTAGACAAAATTCATGAAGAATCTTGCTTTATTTTTGATGATTTGTTATGGCGAAGAATTACCCTCTATAATTGG
>CAYUFZ010000347.1:801-2882 GCA_964444025.1 uncultured Emticicia sp. | reverse complement strand
CAAATCAAAAATTACAATCTTCTAATCCAAATATTTTTAAATTGCGTTTTATTGCCGTGGTCTTGCAAGTGAATCACATCTTCGCCATGAGCCTCTGGATACAAGTGTAAACCAATGTAATTTGTCAGACCCAAAATAGTAGTATTGTTTTGAACCAACACGCCATTGTGCAAGACCGTGATGCGAGCTGGATAATCCAATCTGCCGTCAGGTTTGAAACGAGGAGCGGTATAAATAACATCATAAGTATTCCATTCCAAAGGGCTACGCATCGCATTGACCAAAGGAGCAGCATCTTTGTAAATACTTCCTGCCTGACCATTTCTATATGTACGGTTATTGTACGAATCTAAGATTTGTAACTCATATCTGTCTTGAAAAAACACCCCACTATTTCCACGTCCTTGGCTCACGCTGTTCACTTCATCTGGAGCAGAAAATTCAATATGCAATTGACAATCGCCAAATTTTAGCTTTGTTTTGATGTCTCCCGACCCTGGAACAACTTCCATTCTGCCATCGATAACCGCCCATTTTGCTGGCGAACCGTCTTTTGCACTTACCCATTGCGACAAATCTTTGCCATCGAATAATATAATGGCATCAGAAGGAGCATCTGCACTTGTTTTTCCTGGTGTAACGACCGTCACTTCTGGCTCCCAAATCTCAGTCATTTCCGGCTTCATCGGCATTGGAGAAACAGCCGGCGGAGTGGATGAATATTGTGCTTGAGCATTCAAACTCAACAAAGCACTCATGGCAATTGCCGAAAAAGTAATTTGATTTTTTTTCATTTCTGATTGAATAAGTTTAAGTATTTATTGAAGGTCAAATGTATAAACTTTTGCTAATGTACGCAAAAATTAATTCAAAATCGAGATTAAAATGCTATCCTCTCTATTTTTTAGACATATCGGGAAAATGATTGGATAAAACCAAGAGTACGTCTAAAAGTTAAATTTCAAAATTGAGTCATTTTTGAAATTTTATTTGTATTTTAATCATTCGAGTCCTTTCTTTTCTTGCTTGCCCAAGAAAAGAAACAAAAGAAGACGATTCGGCGTACCGACAGTCCGTCCAATGCTTCCATGCACAAGGCTTTCACGCTGCCCCGCAGGACGGACATCCTACGCTTTTAATGAACTTACTTTCAGTTATTTACAAAACTGAACATATTCAAAGAGTAAATCTAAATTTAAATTTTATAATTGATTTGTTTTTACAATGTCATTTGTATTTTGATTCGTCGGAGTCTTTTCTTGCTTGTCTAAAAAAGAAACAAAACCAAGTTGTTCGGCTTACCGATAGTCCGTCCAATGTTTCCAGACATAAGGCTGGCACGTTTTTAATTTGGTATATTATCTACGTTAGTAAAAACTTAACTATTCCTGAAAATTTTATCGAATTTTTCTTGAAAAACAATTTGAAAATTCTAAATTATTTTTCGATTTTTGCGAATGTGTTGAAATCGAATCCCTTATTTCAAACAACATCTCATTTTAAGCCATTACCCAAAATATTTTATGTCAAATCTGTCCCAAAGTAATTCTTCGCTCAGTACGTTTGTTGGAAAGCAAATTTTAGAAAATCCCTCCGTTACGCCTTACGACCAAAAAGTAAGCCGAGAAACACCTGCTTGTTTTGTGTTTTTAGTCGATCAGTCGGGAAGCATGGGTGATGCCTGGGGAGTGGACTCCAGCAAAACCAAAGCCGATTTGGTGGCTCTGTACCTCAACGATAACCTCAATAATTTGATTAATATTTCGCAAAAAACCGAACCTGACCCCAGGCATTATTTTGATATTGCCGTGATTGGCTACGGAAAAAATAGTACCCATGCGGAAATTATTTGGGAAGCTCCTTTAGACAATGAAATTTTCGTTTCTCCAGCTCAGTTGCGAAATAACCCGACAGGTATTGCAGGTGAAATTGAACGAGAAGTCAATGTGTTTGGATCAATGAAAAAAGTAATTACGCCAATATCCTTTTGGTTTCGTCCCGTTGCTAAAAGCCTGACTCCTATGGGAAATGCCTTGGATAAATGCTCCGAGATTCTTGAAACTTGGATTGCTAAACATCCC
>CAYUFZ010000347.1:0-791 GCA_964444025.1 uncultured Emticicia sp. | reverse complement strand
CAATTCTCTCCCGCCGATTGTGATAAATATCACCGACGGCGAACAAACCGATTGCACGAACGAGGAACTTTTGAAGAAGGCGAAACGACTGAAAAATCTTTCGACCATGTACGGAAATACGCTTTTTATCAACGTACACATCAGCTCAGATTCAGAAGATAAGGTCATCTTCCCCCAATCGAAAAGCGAATTGCCTCAAAACCCTCAGTCGCATTTGTTGTATGAGATGAGCAGCGTCATGCCTCGTTTATTTGCCAAAAGAATTGCCGCTGAAATTCATCAGCAAGACCTCCGTGAAAACACCAGCTATGTGGGCATGAGCTTTCAGGCTTCTGTGCAAGACTTGGTGAAGTCTTTAAATATCGGAACGCTAACTTATACCCCCTGATTCTCTATGGCTTACCCAAGCATGCAGGACATCAAGATTTCGGTGATGTCTGGCTCTCAAATGTTTCGTACTTTAGGCGACTTTGAACTCCTCATGAACCCTGCTTTTCCTTCCGAGCCTTTGTTTCGGACGGGAGGACTGGCAATGGTATTTAAAATAAAACAAGGCAATAAATTTTATGCCCTAAAGTGCTTTTACAAAGACGTACCCGACCGCCTCGAACGCCTCCATGCCATCAGCAGGTACATCCGTAAGCATCCCAACCCTTATTTTGTGGATTTGAGGGTATTGGAAGACGAACTGTGGATAAACGTGGGCAATGAGGGGGCGGCTTACCCCATTGTGCTGATGGAATGGGTAGAAGGCGTAACCCTCGACAAATACGTTGAAAAACTTTGCAGAC
>CAYUFZ010000346.1:0-2904 GCA_964444025.1 uncultured Emticicia sp. | reverse complement strand
GGGCGCATCCGCGCGCTGCCTGGCGGAGACCGCCCGCGACGCCCTGCGCTCTCATGCCCCCCCACTCACCCTGCCCCCTGCCCTCCTCCTGCCCCGTGCCCTCCTGCTGCGCGCAGTGTTCGTGGACAACACGGTGATCACGAGCCGGTACACGTGGTACAACTTCGTGCCCGTCTTCCTCTTCCAGCAGTTCTCGCGGTTCGCCAACTTCTACTTCCTCATCATCACCGGGGTTACGTGTAAATCGTTTTTTGGGAGGAGTTGGCGTATTTGCAAACCTCAAGAATTTGACTTTATTATATAATCTCACAAAATCCACTTTTCCACGCACGCCATAATCACGGCCATTTTTGATGGTATTTCCAAACGCAATATTAAATTCGTCGGTCATATTTAAAGCAACAGCCTGATAACTGAAATTATTATTATATTTGGCATCAGCTGTCATCCAATCTAATAAGAAAAACTTATCCAAAGGCAAACGATACGTAAATCTCATGTCTTGGGTAAAATTCTTGGCTCTTCCCAACGATTTTATGTTTCGCCAAAGTGAATCTTTTTTAGAGGGTGTATCGAGGTCGCCTTGTGGCTCATCGATAATCGCATTCATTGAGGCATTATAATTGAACAAAATACTTTTGGTAAAATTCCATTGTACATCATAAAAACGATTCATTATAAAGTATTTCTCAAAAATTGGCACGACCCCATTTGTTGTAAAATCAGACGAACGAAGTACTGTTTTGGAAAAATTTTTATCAAAATCTGTTCGGAAAGCAATCATGGTAGGAATAGGCGAAAAATTAAAATCTTTCAGCCAATAAAGCCCACGTTTGTCTAATTTTTTAGATTTTTTAAATGGTTCAAATACGATTTGTTTTGGCTGAAATTGATAAGTAACTCCCCCCTTATTTTGGTACAAATGATAGTCATCAATTAATATATTGCTTTTATTGATTTTATTTTGAGCATAGGTAAACGCAAAATTTTCGATGTTATAAAAATGCAATTCCCCTTCTTTGGTTTTGTTTTTTCTAACATTAGAAAAATTAAAACCTTTTCGGGTTGTATTATCAACAACCAATCGCTCAAGCGACGGACGATATCCCAACGCTAAATCTAAAGGCATGTCTGGGTCAAGAGGATTGAAATGTGGCTTTACGGTTTGTTTGTCGTAGTTGAAAAACAAAGGAATTCGCAAACCCCATTTTTCAGGAAACAACTTATCAACCTCTACGTTCGATGCAATGCCTATTCCCAAGCCATTTTCCCTGGAACGTTCCGAGATTTTATCTTGGACTCCCCCAAAACCAAAACCTTTATAATTGGCATTGATGGCAAGTGTTGCGAAATCTGCCAGTTTGATATTGGCAGCCAATAAAGCAGCATCTCCAGAAGTTTGGTCGAATCCATAAGCACGAAGCTCATCCATCCATGCCGTATAAGTTTTTAGAGACGATTTATCGGTTGAGTCGGTATTTCTCAAACCAAGCATCATCGTCTGAACACTGCTCAAGTCGGGATTTCCCAATACTGATAATTTATATTTTTTATCCTCAGAAGGCATTGAAAAAACCTTTGTTCCATCTTTGCCTGCTTTTCCACGATTTGCTTTTAGATTGACCAATTCTTTTAGAGCAACATCAATCGAATTTTCTTCTGGCCAAATGACATTTTCATTAATCGAGCCATTCGGAGTGATTTTCAATTGAGGGATTTCTATTTCATAATAATTTTCACTCAAATCAGTACCAATTCGAACAAATGCCCCACCAATTTTACTCGGGTCATCATTTTCGTTTTCGGCATGGATAAACAAACGTAGGTTCTTGTAATTCAACATATCCACGCGTGTATTTTTGAAAATCGCCCTCGAATCTCCTCCATGCAAATCCGCCACACTCAATGACAATGATTGTTCATTGAATTTAATGTCAAATTGTTGTTGTGTCACATCTTGGTCACGGATAAATCCCGGCGGAACGACATAAGCGGTTTTGCCATCTTTGGTGCTAGAATTTTCTTCGATATTGACCACCCCCATCTTGAATCTAGTATCTTTATTCATGACAGGCAATTTTATATCAGCAATATTTTTATCATACGTTCTGTACGAATTTGACTCCAACTGTAACGACGCAAAACGCAATACCACCGGCTCTTCAAATTCTGTCAGCATCATTCGCATAAAACGAATGGATTTGAAGCCATCAATATCACCGACTTTTCTTGTGAATTGTTTGACAGGCACACGGAACAAATACCATGTAGCATTCGTCCCTTGTACCGGCACTTTATCAACGACAAACCCCTTATTCACGTCCAACCCTGGCTGTAAATCAATTTCGTATTCGTAAAAATTTTCTACATCATTGATGGTATTATCGGCATTAACATCCTCTTTATCAGGCATTACGGTATTTGAAGGCGTAGCGACACTATTGGTTTGGGCATTAATGACGGGCGAGTTATTTTCTAAACCCAAATAATTCTTAAATCTTTCCAGCAAATTTTTCCCTTCTTTGTCATATTCTTCATCAATAAAAAACTTAAAATCATCACCAGATGGGTCTTTTTCTTCTGGATCTAACTTAGATTTGATATTTTGAAGATAAGTTGGTATTTCTTTATAAATTTTTCCTTCGGCATTGCCCAATCCATCCAGCCCAACATCTTGCTTTTCTCTCGACCCATCTTGATTATCAAAAGCATCAGTTAAGAACTGAATACTTGGAGATTTCCCCCATTTTCCTTCCACAGGAGTAGAAAATTTGCCGGTAGGAAGGAGTCCATTTTCGAAATTATTACGTCCATCAGGGATAAAATCTTCAGAAATATCCCCCAATTGGAATTTCAATTTTCCACCTTTGATAGCTTTCTTCAAAGCTTCCATAGCCTTCCCGT
>CAYUFZ010000345.1:0-2917 GCA_964444025.1 uncultured Emticicia sp. | reverse complement strand
GACCTGACACCTCTGAAACATGGTATAAATCTTGGAAAGAGTCAAGATTAAAGTTCCACCAAGCAGTAGGATTGCCAGCCACGAAACTTAAATATCATGACCACGAAAAATTGGCACACTATGCTAAGGCTGCGGTAGATATTGAGTTTGAGTTCCCATTCGGATTCCGTGAAATAGAAGGTATTCATGCCCGTTCGGACTTTGATTTGAGGAATCATCAAGAATTATCTAAAAAGAAATTACAATATTTTGATGCTGATTTAGATGAAAACGGAAAACCTTATGGGAATTATATTCCATGGGTTGTCGAAACCTCCGTCGGAGCTGACAGATTATTTTTGGCAGTATTTTGCCATGCTTTCACCAAAGAAATTATCCCGAGTAATGAAGAAGGGAAAGAAGCAAAAGAGAGGGTTTATTTGAAATTACATCCGGCATTGGCTCCTTTCAAAGTTGCAGTTTTACCTTTGGTGAAAAAAGATGGATTGGCGGAAAAAGCTCAAGCAATAGCTGATTCCTTAAAGGCTAGTTTCCGAACTACCTACGATGATGGTGGGGCCATCGGAAAACGTTATACTCGCCAAGATTTAATCGGTACGCCGTATTGTATTGCGGTGGACTACCAAACCATGGAAGATGATACCGTGACTATTCGACACCGAGATTCGATGGAGCAAGAGCGGGTAAAAATCAGCGAATTAAAAGAAAAAATTGGCTATCAAGTATCAATGGAAAGAATTTTGGAAGCTATTTAATCAAAAACTCTCCCCTTAAAATCAAGGGGAGAGTTTTTTTAATTCAAATCATCCGATTGTGTCGCATCATAAACCGATTTAATATTGGCAACCTCTCTCACTAAAAACGTCTGCAATTGATTGTTAAACTCTGTTTTTTCTTCTAAAGTCAAACTTTCATACAAATCTTTCAATTCTTGATTAATTGCCTGTTTTTCCTCTTCAGTTTCTGCATTCATGCCACGAATGTGATAGGATTTAAAGTTAAAATTTTTCATTATTTCAATTATTTACTGTATTAAATCAAGAAAAATCCATTGTGAAATATTAATGACAATTTTTTGGTCTGATTCTTGAAAGATTCATTTAAACATAAACAACAAAATTATGAAAATTTACGAATACATTGTTGAATCCAAAGACTGTATCATCCAAGATTTTGTAGTAGCCGAGAATAAAAGACAAGCCACTCAAAAAATCAAACAACTTGTCAGTCACCTTGGCTATCAAAAGCCAAAGAAATTAGATTTTATATATATTTCGGCAAAAATTTGACTCATTCTTTCAGAATAAACATTTTTTGAACACACTTATTTCCTTTATTATCCGTCACAATTACATAATAAATGGCATCGTTTAGCTGCGATGGAATGTTAAACTTTAGCATTCCAGACGAATCCAATCGCCAATCAGTATCGATTTTTCTACCCAACATATCTATTAAATAAACTGATTCAGGTTGTAAATTCCTGACATATAATTGCTTGGCCTCCTTTATCCCGACAGGATTAGGAAATAAAAAGCAAGACATCCCTTTGTCATTTAATGTAAACGTATGTTCATCTAAATATTTCTTTGTACCATCCAAATCAACATAGATTAATCGATAACATACTTGTCCAACAATTGGTTTTTTATCAACCACCACATAATCTGAATGAGTCCCTTTGGCATTTTCTTCAAATAATACTTCCCATGATTGACAATCCATGCTTCTTTGAATGAGATATTTACGACCTTTTACCTCCGTTTGGCTATGCCAAGACAAACTAACAAATTTTTCAGATGTTTGTTTTATTTTTAAATCAACTTCAGCATAATCATTGGCAGTTGCCCCATTTTCCGAAAACTCATTCACCTCAAATTGTAAGCAGAAAAAATCATCATCCACTTCTTTAGCCTGAATGTTTTTATATAAAACCACGCTATTCCCTTTATTGAAATTATCATTATTTTCAAATCTACAATCTTCATTTGTACCATCATAATGTACAATATTGAGGTCTTGAATTGAAATATTCGCCAAATTAGATGCTTGTTTATATTTTTCAAATTCTTCATAAGAATAATAAATCCTAATCGAAACAGATTTATCAAACTCATTGAGCATATCACTTTTAAAATCAAAATATCTATTCATTAAATAAGTATGATTTTCTGTCTGTGGGATACCATTGGCATAATATTTCGCCATTACTCTTATATTTCCTAAATTCAAACCATTAGGATTGATAGAAGCAAAAATTTTTCCTTCCGTATCAGTGATATCAAACCAGCCATTTCCATTCACATGATTGACAAAAAAAGTATGACAATCCTCCCCAAAACTGCCAATATCTGCATAATTGGCATAAACACCCACCTGCAATTTCACACGGCTACTTTCACAACCAGACGGCAATTGTGCAGAAACATAATATTCCTGAACACCCACATTTTGAGTCGGAGGCACCGGTGCATACTCCAAAGGAAGACCATCATCTTCAGAAAGATACCATTTCAAAACAGTATGAGGCTCGTGAATTGCCCGAAGCGTATCGCTTGAAGAATTTTTTAAGAAAATCGTATCCCTGACCACAGGAATAGATGGACTTTTCATAATCGTAAGCAAAAAAGTATCCGGGCTACTTTGGCAAGCCTCAGGAGAAATTGACGAAATGAAATACTGCTTCGTACCCATCAATTTCCAGTCAATTGCGGGTTTAATAATAAATTTTGAAGAATCTAAATTAAAAGCTTCTTTCCAACTCAATTTTTCATGAAAACAAAGCAATTGATCTGATAATTGAGGAGAATCTGGCGACGTGGCATTCTGAATCTTTATCGTTTCGGTAAACCTCGAACAAGTACTTTTCAAATCATTTTTAAAAACAATTTTTGCACGATAAGTCCCTGGTTCATCT
>CAYUFZ010000344.1:1750-2918 GCA_964444025.1 uncultured Emticicia sp. | reverse complement strand
TAAAACAGAAAAGATATTCAATGTGTGCGAAAATGGAGGAGGTTCAAGTTGTAATCCTTCAGGGCAAATTACTGTTAAGCTTGTTAAAAAACCAACAATAAGCATTTCTGCAGATAAGAATAGCCTTTGTGGTAATAATGATAAAGCAATTTTAAAAGCAACAGGATGTGAAGGGACGGTTCAATGGAGTAACAACCAAAGTGGGTCATCTATTGAGGTTTCAACTGCGGGTACTTATACGGCGAAATGTTCAAATCTTTGTGGAATTAGTAATCTTTCAAATGCAGTGAGTATTACTAGTGGGGGAAGTCCTTCTGCTCCTCAAATTTCAGCAACCAAAACAGAAATCTGTAATGAGAGTGTTTTAATTGCTGCGACAGGTTGTTCTGGAGAAGTTACATGGAGTAATAAACAAAAGGGTAACTCTATTACAGTTAATACAGCAGGAACTTATACCGCGATTTGTACGAATGCTTGTGGAACAAGTGTTGCATCGAATCAAGTAGTGATTACCACAAATTGTGTTACACCATGTGATGCAAAAATTCCAGTGATTTCTGCTACTAAAACAAGTATTTGTGGCTCGGAAAGTATAGGATTGACAGCAGTAGGATGTGCTAACGGAACAGTTATTTGGTCAAGTGGACAATCAGGTAATTCAATTACAGTGAAGCCAGTAACAACTTCTACTTATTCAGCGGTATGTAAAGTATCGGAAACTTGTATAAGTAAAGTTTCAAACACCATTCAAATAAGTGTAAGTCCGATTGCTCCTCCAAAAATTAGTTGTAGTTCAAACTATGTTTGTGTAGGAGAGTCTTCGACCCTAAATGCTTATGGTTGTGAGGGAACAGTACTTTGGTCAACAGGTGCAACTGGTAATTCTATCATCGTTATTCCTGATGGCGTGACTCAATATACTGCAAAATGTAAAATTGGTAATTGTGAGAGTGAAAGTTCAGAACCTCATGCCATTCCAATAGGAAAGCCAAGCAAACCTTTTGTATCTTGCAAAAACACTGTTTTGTGTGAGGGAGGACAAACAACTTTGACAGCCTCAGGCTGTAATGGGGTCATCAAATGGTCAACAGGGGTTTCTGGTTCAACACTTACGGTTTCTCCGACTCAAGAAATTACATCGTATTCAGCTGTTTGTATTTCGTTGAGT
>CAYUFZ010000344.1:0-1740 GCA_964444025.1 uncultured Emticicia sp. | reverse complement strand
AATGAGATTCAAATTATTGTAGGCAAAAAAGTGACAGCACCTAAGGTTTTGGCTACTGTACAAAATATTTGCCCTTACAATAGTGTAGATTTGAATACGACTGTTCTTGGAGAACCATCAACCAAAGGTGGTCAGTTCGAATTCCATACTACTAATTCTCCAACATCTCTATTGGTAACCAATCCAAGTGCAGTTGTTGCTGGAACATATTATGTATTCGAACGTTCAGCGGTAGGTTGTTATTCAGATTATGCGACAGTGAATGTCAAGGTAAATAAATGTGATGGAGGAATAGACCCTTCTAATCAAATAGTTGATATCTCTGTTAGAAAAACTTCTAAAACAAAATATGTTTCTTTGAATCAAAATGTTGTTTATGAAGTGGTGGTGAAAAATGTAGGTAAATTGAAAGCAACCGGAATTGTCGTACGTGATGTATTACCTACTAGTCTGAGCTTTGTTAAGGGAAGTGCCAATGTTGTTTATGCGAGTGGTATCATTAAAATGAATATTGATGCCTTAAATATGGCAGATAGTGTGGCATTTACATACGAAACAAAAGTGGTGGCAGCAGGTAAAATTGTAAATAAAGCAGAATTATACAAAGTAAATGAACAAGATAATGTCTTGACGAATAATTCAAGTGAGTTTACAATCAATGACCCTATGGGTGCAAAAATGATAGGTATCAGTAAGCAAAGTGGTAAAATTACAAAAGTAAAAACCAATGTGTATAATGTGCCATTTATTTTAAATATCAGCAACATGGGCGGGTATGATATCAAGGGTGTCCAAGTAAAAGACGATTTGGATAAAGCTTTTGCTAATGGTGCTAAAATATTGAATGATACGGTTAAGGTGACTGCCGATAAAGGATTGGTAGTTAATCCAAAATTTACTGGTCGTGGAGCAAATACATCTCTTCTAATTGATTCTTTAAGTACAATCAAGAAAGGGGAGGTTTTAACCCTAAAGTTCAATGTACAAGTTGATATTTCAAATACGAAAACTTTGACGTACTTCAACTCGGCTGAAGTTATTATTGCAGGGAAAACCGATGTTTCAAGTAATGGAATGAGTGTTGATCCAGATGGTGATGGTGACCCAACAAATAATGAAGAGCCAACTCCAATCAACTTCAATGAAGAAGATAAGAATGCTCCGGCTCTTGGTGTTGCTCTTTCTGTCGCTAAGTTGAAAGCTTCTGATGATGATAATTGCCATGAAGTAACGTATTTGGCAATTGTTAAAAATATAGGCAAATATCCGTTGAAAAACGTTCAGGTAGCGGATAGTTTATATACAACATTTGGTGACAGTGCAACTTACCAGCTCATTGAACAACCATATTTAGGTAAAAAATCGACTCTTAAATTGAATCCTAATTTCAATGGAAAAGATGACGTGAATTTATTGGTGGCTGATTCAACAAGTAAATTGGCAGTTGATCAATCTGATTCTATTTTTGTGAAAGTGAAGGTGTGTCATAACGGTCATTTAGGGCCATATAACAGCTACATTTACGGAAAAGCAATCGGTAATGGATTAATTGTAACGGATATTTCAAATAATGGTATTGAGGTGCAGCCTGATTCGACTTCACCGACTCCTGTCAAATTCAATGCACTGACAGACAAGGTCGTGATTCCTGAAGGCTTCTCTCCAAATGGTGATGGTAAAAATGATAACTTTGTTGTTATTCCACCAGCAGGGGTGAAAATAGAATACTGTGAGATTTAT
>CAYUFZ010000343.1:0-2918 GCA_964444025.1 uncultured Emticicia sp. | reverse complement strand
GATAAATTTCTTCATTCAATTCTTTAAACAAAGAAATAGACTCCAAATTCTCTCTACCTCCAAAGACATTCGGCACCCATTCGCCTGCATTTCGAGAATAATCTCTATAAAGCATAGAAGCCACCGCATCTACTCGTAATCCATCGGCATGAAATCTATCCAACCAAAAGAGGGCATTAGAGATTAAGAACGAACGAACCTCAAACCTTCCATAATTAAAGATATAACTCTTCCAATCTGGGTGATAGCCTTCTCTCGGGTCTTCGTGTTCGTAGAGAGATGTCCCATCAAATCGATACAATCCGTGGGCATCTCCAGGATAATGAGAAGGAACCCAATCTAAAATAACACCAATGCCATTGATATGGAGCTGCTCAATCAAATACATAAAATCTTGAGGCGTTCCAAAACGACTACTTGCAGCAAAATACCCCGTTATTTGATATCCCCAAGAAGGTTCAAAGGGATGCTCCATAATAGGCATAAACTCCACGTGGGTAAAACCCATTCCTTTCACATACGGGACAAGCGTTTCTGCCACCTCCCGATAGCTCAAACATCTGTCTGGATTTTCAGGGTCTCTTTTCCACGAGCCAAAATGAATCTCATAGACAGACACAGGAGCCCCCAAATGATTGGCAGCACGCCTTGTTTTCATCCAATCTTGGTCTTTCCATTCATACCAAGTATCCCAAACGATAGATGCTGTTCTTGGAGGGTGTTCCCATCGCAAGGCATAAGGGTCTCCTTTTTCTACTTCAGCACCATTATTAGAGCTGATAAAATATTTATAAACCTCCCCTCTTCCAACATTCGGAATCCATCCTTCCCAAATTCCCGAGCCATCCCAACGAGGAAACAAGGCATGTTCGCCACGATTCCAGCCATTGAAACTTCCTATAACAGATACATATTTAGCATTAGGTGCCCAAACTGCAAACAAAGTACCCACAACCCCGTCTCTTTCAATGACATGAGAACCCAATTTTTCATACAATCTGAAATGTTTACCAGATTTGAATAAACCAATATCAAAATCAGTTAATAAACTATAAGCTTCGACTTTTGCCACCTCGGTAATCGAAGCCTGCAAATTCATTTGCTCTGACGTTTCACTTTTTGGTTGTTCCGCTTTCGTGGAAGCCGTTTTCTTTGCCATAGGTTGAAGTATTTTATATGTATTTTCTGTATTTATTACGATTGAATCTTAATTCTTGAATAAATTATCCAAAATTTCACAACAACAAATGTATCAAAATTATATTTTTGCTCAAATATTCTATGCAATAAATTATGTCAGCACCCTTAGCAGAACGCCTTCGACCAAAAAAGTTAGAAGATTATATTGGACAAGAACACATTTTAGGGAAAAACAAACCCCTTCGACGAGCCATTGAATCCAACCTTGTGCCTTCGATGATTTTGTGGGGACCACCTGGAACCGGGAAAACCACTTTGGCATTATTAATTGCAGAAGCAACTAAAAGACAATTTCAGCAACTCAATGCCGTAAGCTCGGGTGTGAAAGAACTCCGAGAGGTCATTGCTAAAGCATCAGGAATATTTCCGCCTATTGTATTTATTGATGAAATTCACCGATACAATAAATCTCAGCAAGATTCTCTTCTAGGAGCAGTGGAAAAAGGGCAAATCACTTTGATTGGTGCCACCACCGAAAACCCCTCTTTTGAGCTAAATAGTGCCATACTATCCAGATGCCAAGTGTATGTATTAGAATCTTTTGGAACAAAAGAGCTTCAACAATTGGCAAATCGAGCCATTCAAGAAGATGAAGAATTAAAAAGTAAAAAAATTAGTTTCAAGTCTTACGATGCCTTGATGAGAATTTCGGGCGGAGATGGAAGAAAGTTATTAAATATTTTAGAATTGATTACTTTTAGCTTCCCGCCAGATGCCGAAATTATCATTGATGACCCATTAGTAGAGTCCGTAGCCCAAAGAAATATTGCCCGATACGATAAATCTGGAGAGCAACATTACGACATAATTTCGGCATTTATCAAGTCCATTAGGGGTTCAGACCCAAACGCTGCCTTATATTGGATGGCAAGAATGATAATTGCTGGCGAAGACCCCGAATTTATTGCTAGAAGAATGCTCATTGCCTCCTCGGAAGACATCGGAAATGCAAATCCGACGGCTGTCATCATGGCAAACAACTGCATGCAAGCTGTCAAGGCTATTGGGTATCCAGAATGTCGAATTATTTTATCTCAAACTGCTATTTATTTGGCAACTTCCGCCAAATCGAATGCGTCTTATTTAGCAATTGATGAAGCATTGACAATCGCCGAGAAAACAGCACATTTGCCAGTACCTTTGGCTCTTCGTAATGCCCCTACACGATTGATGAAAGAAATTGGATATGGAAAAAACTATCAATATTCACACAATTTTGAAGGAAATTTTGCCAAACAAAATTTCTTGCCAGAAGAATTAAAAGGAAAAAAAATATATGAACCTGGAAACAATCCTAGAGAAAACGAACTCCGCAAGCAATTAAAACATTGGTGGAAAGATTGGTATTCCTATGAATAATCAGAAAATTGCACTTTGACGAATATTCATTTTTGTAGGAATTTTGATTGTACTGAATACCGGATTTTGTGCATTTTTTTTCTCGATGGCATTGAATAGTAATTCCGCTGCCGTCTGCCCAATTTCAAAAGCAGGCTGCACCACTGTACTCAGAGGAGGGTCTAGTAAATTAGCAACCGTCAGATTAGTAAATCCTATAAATGCCACCTCTTCGGGCATTTTAATTCCTTTTGCTTTCACCGCCGAAAAACAATCCAAAGCCAAACGGTCGCTGGTGGTAAAAATAGCATCTGGCTGGTGATTATTCAACAAATCTTCTACCAAACGCTTGGCTTCTTCGGGCTCAAAACCACAATACC
>CAYUFZ010000342.1:2542-2938 GCA_964444025.1 uncultured Emticicia sp. | reverse complement strand
CGATAGAAAAAGAAATCAAACAGACCAAACCTTTCCGGAGTTCGTACCAAAAAGTACTTGTTAATTTGTTGTTTACAACAAATTGGATAAATACCGAACAATCGGCTATTCTGAAACCTCATGGTTTGTCTCCTCAACAATACAATGTTTTAAGAATATTAAGAGGGCAACATCCAGCTCCGATTACCATCAATGGTATTATCGAACGAATGTTAGACAAAATGTCAAATGCTTCTCGTTTGGTTGATAAATTGCTTGGCAAAGACTTGGTTACTCGTACCGATAATATCAGCGACCGAAGGGCATGTGATATTAGAATTACAGAAAAAGGTCTTCAATTATTGTACACAATTGATGATTTACAAACAAAATGGGAGGCTTCTTTGCAAGGACTAA
>CAYUFZ010000342.1:1421-2519 GCA_964444025.1 uncultured Emticicia sp. | reverse complement strand
GCGACACAACTAAGTGATTTGCTCGACAAAATGCGTAACAAATAAGTTGTTTTATATTTTAATTTTTTTTAACTAAATTTTTCTTAAAAATGAAAAGTTTCAAATCTTTGTTGGGTGTAGCGTTGGCTACTGTGTTAAGTGTTTCTGTTTTTGCGAATGGTGGAGTTGCTCCCTCGCCTTTGAAAGTAGATACAAAGGCAAGTACGTTTAAGTGGTTAGGTAAGAAATTTACCGGTGAGCATAACGGAACGGTGGATATTCAGAGTGGTAGCTTGGTATTGAATGGCTCGAAGCTTGTAGGTGGAGAATTTGTAATTGACATGAAGTCAATTAAAGATTTGGATGTAACAAATCCAGAGTACAATGGTAAATTGGTTAAACATTTATCTAGTCCAGATTTTTTTGATGTGGAGCATTACTCAACAGCAAGTTTGAAAATCACGAAAGCAGTTGCTAAAAATGCAGCATCTTATGACGTAACAGGCGATTTGACAATCAATGGCGTAAAGCAAACTATTTCGTTTCCAGTTTCTTTGACTATCGTTAAAGGATTAGCGACAGCAACAGCGAAATTTGAAGTAGATCGTACCAAATTCGGTAGCAAATATGGTTCGAAGACTTTCTTTGAATCAATTGGTGATAAAGTAATTTATGATAATTTTGAAGTAGATGTAAAAATTGTTGCATCAAAATAAGTTAAAAAATCCCCGAAAGGGGATTTTTTTATTTGATAAGCGAAAGTTTGAAAGACCCTCTCGGGACGAATATTTTAGTGGATTGTTTTTCTAAATTATATATCGGATTTTCATGAACTTTCCAAAAATCTAAAGTTCCGAAATGTTTGCCCAAATTAAAATATTCAAAATTACAAACACTTATATTTTCCCCAGTCGAATCAAATATTATATCACAGGGCAACAATCCCTCGTATTCCGTTTCGCCGACTTCAAATAAATTTCCGTCATTTGCCAATCTTAGGATAGAAAGAGATGATTTTTTTGAGAAATTCGGATGATTATGCGGATAAAAAGTTTTTCGAGCATTGGTCGCAATCACCAAATTCCCAAGAAAATCCAATCCCGCCAAGAACTTTTGAGA
>CAYUFZ010000342.1:0-1411 GCA_964444025.1 uncultured Emticicia sp. | reverse complement strand
GACTTAAAGACCTTGCTACTCATCAGCGAAACTCTTTTGCTTTTGAAATCAAGAAGTGGTCATTTCCGCCATCTAAGTTGAATTTAATGACAAAAATATTCCCTTGCGTATTAGCAGAAGCCTCAAAACTCTTTTTTAGGTCAATGCTTGTGTCATGAACCAAATAATATTTGCCATCAGCGGTAAATTTTCCTGATTTTGGATAATTTCCAACATTGAGTAACTGCCCCATAGTATTTAGCCTAATAATTTTGCCAGTAGGGCCGTCCCTTGTCACTTTGATTAGCCCTACATTTTTGGTTTCTTCCATCACAAATGCGATAAAATTACCACTTGGATGCCAACTGACATCGCTAATTCTGCCAGTAGGAAAATTACTTGGTTTATTGATAATCCTAATTGGCTTTCCCGCATCATCTAATTCCAATATCTGAAATTCCTTTCCATATTCTTCGCTAGACACTGCCAAATATTCATTATTTGGACTAATATCTATCGAAATTGGATTTTTTCCACTTGGGAATTTATATAATAATTTTGGATTTTTAAGGTCTTTCAAATCAATGACTGAAATAAATGCTCCAGAGGGCAAATCTTTGCTTGAAAGATTTGATTCTTTCTGATTATCATTGATATTTCCATAATTTTCAGAGATATAAGCATAATTATATTTTGGGGCAATCGCAACCGATTTGCCCAAGTTCAAGGCGGCATTAGAGGCGACAGTACTATTTAATTCATCTTCGTCGATTGGAATCGGAAATTGAATAATAGAATACACATCTTTAGACCCTTTTTCTTTAGAAAGTTTTCCATGAATAAAAGTAGAAGCACTCATTTCGGCATCCGACAAAATACTGATGGCTTTGCTATTGAAGCGAATTTCTTGTGAAAAAGAAGGAGGGCAAGTCCACAAAAAAAGTAAGGAGAGAATAAAGATATTTTTCATGATAGAAAGAAAAGATATTTATATCAAAATCTTTTTGATGGGATTCTGTATAAATTAGATGGTGAAAAGGGAGGATAATTGTTTATTATAAAACAAAATACATGCTCCTTTTGTAAATTTATTTTATAATAAACAATTTAGCAAATTTCTTGCCAAAAATTAACCCTCAGCATCATAAACCAAAACTTTTTCCCAAAGAGCCGAACATTTATCAATAAATACATAGTGGTCGGGATGTACTTGATAAGCATCCTGATCGGCTGCGTTTTCAAATACAAATGTTAGGGAGAAACTATAAGAAGAATCGATGACAGGTCGATTGGTATTCGCAGGGCGACCGATGTAGGCATTCTTGATTAAATCGATTTTGGAAAGTTCCAAAAGTCCCTCATGTAGAGCTTGTTGATGAGCTTCATTGTCTTTTTCTTTCAACCAAAAAAATACAGTGTGTACCACTCCTTT
>CAYUFZ010000341.1:1532-2941 GCA_964444025.1 uncultured Emticicia sp. | reverse complement strand
GGTCGATTTATAGTCGGGCGACAGATAAGCCGGTTGAACTTCTCTGTCAAAGAGGTTATTGATGATATTGCTCATAATTTATTAAATTAGAATGATTAAGCGAGATACAAAAATAGCTCGATTCTGAAGAAATATATTGGATAAAATAAAAATAAATTTGTACTTTTAAAACATAATTACCCATTTATTCAAAATTCATTGCAAGCTCTTGTATTTTTCAAACATCTATGAATCACTATTTGGTAAATTTCAAGGGGCTTTACGGAGATAATACCCCAGCACAAATTGACTTTATCCATCACGAAAAATTAGAAACACGTTCTCAGCTGTATGATTGGGAAATAAATGAGCATTTGCACACCGATTTAATTCAAATATTCATCTTTAAGGAAGGCAAAGGAATATTTATTTCTGAAAAAAAGAAGATGAGTATCGAGTCGCCTTCGATTCTGCTTGTGCCGGCAAATACCTTACATGGCTTTGCTTTTCAGGCGGGTATCAGTGGCGAAGTACTGACATTTTCGGAAAACTATTTTGAAGCTTTATTTAAAAATGACCCAAAACTGATGATTGAACTCAATCGACTCAATATTTATGCCAACATTGCCGACAATGAGGAGATTATGCCCATCATTAATGGATTATTCCAAGAAATTCATCAAGAAAAAATCGAAAAAAAAAGCTATTTAGAAAACCTCTTTCGTTTGTTTTTTTTAAACTTATATAGAATTCAAAAACAAGCCGAGCAACCCGTTCATAATACAGACAATAGAAGCTTGGTTTATTTTCAAAAATTCCAGAAAAATATAAAATCTTCTTTATTTGAAGAAAAAAGTATCCAGCAATATGCCAAAGAATTAACCATCACGGCTGTGCATTTAAACAGAATTTGCCAACAAATTGCCCAAAAATCTGCCTTGCAAATCATACAAGAACATACGATTAATGAGGCGAAGAAATACCTTAAAAATACCCAATATTCAGTGTCAGAAATTTCATATTTCTTGAATTTCAAAGACCCTGCCTATTTCACTCGTCTATTTAAAAAACAGACGGGTCTTGTCCCCTCTGAGTTTAGAAAACAAAGTGACGAGACAATTTAATTACAATAAATACCTGATAAATAAGCCATTACAAACTATTTCTATTTCCAACGCTTGCCAAACTATTTGGTCAATTGGTACATCATGCCATCAAATTTGGTAAATAGATACAATTCCCCCGAAACATCTTGCCCTAATCTTAAATCTACTTTAGCTGTTTTGAGTAATTCTGGTAATTTGATAGGTTTTCCATCTATTTTCAACTCCATTTCATAGATTTGGCAAGGAGATTGGGGGTTTATTTCGGCAATATTGATATAAAATAGCCTTCCACGTACAATTTCACCAAAAACATATTTCCCTTTC
>CAYUFZ010000341.1:1169-1522 GCA_964444025.1 uncultured Emticicia sp. | reverse complement strand
CAGCGAAGGCAAATCATTTCCCGTATATTCAAATCCTCCCATGATGGCATTTCCTTCATCGTGGTCGAATTGTGCAATGGGATAAGTATATCCGTATTTTGAATCGTCATTGGTCAATTTACTTAATGCCCTCAAATTCGCAGTAGTATCAATCACAAAATTCCCTTCTCTATCTGGCCAACCGTAATTACGACCTGGCTCCAACAAGTAAAGCGATTCTATTTGATTATGCCCTATATTTGAAACGATTTTTCGTCCATCTTTCAACCAAGAAATTCTATTGGGATTTCTAAATCCTTGTGCATAAACTTCGCCAAGTGTTTGCTTTCCGACCAATGGATTAGCAATCGGAA
>CAYUFZ010000341.1:0-1159 GCA_964444025.1 uncultured Emticicia sp. | reverse complement strand
ACAATAATTTACAAACACATATCTCCGAAAAACCACTCATTGCTGTTTTTTGGATTGTTTGGCTTGTTCTTTCGGGCATGAGTTTCAAATTTAACTTCTCTTTATTGCCTATTTTTGGAATTTGTACCTAAAGGATTGATTCTCAGCACTTTTCCCCAAACAGTATTTCTATTTCTTGCAATAAAAGGATATTTATTCTCCACAGCCCCTCCATCGCCAATACCGATATATAATAAGCCATAATCTTCATCCCCTTTTTTAGCATAGGGATTAAAAGTAATTTCTTGCATGCCATGAATTTGCGTCACTACGTTCAATCGAAGTATCTCTCTTGAAGTCCCAGTGACTTTTCGGGCAGTTTTGTCAGACAAACGCCATTCATCAATCACCCATTGCATTTTGACACGAATCGAATCGGCATAATAGAAATCGGGTATTTTGGAAGAATCAGGCTCTGTATGAGTCGTATAAAATAAGCCATTTTCCTGAAAATCAGGATGAAAGGCAAAGCTTCCCAAACCAGTTGCTAAGCCTGGATTATTGATAAATGTTTTTAAATTTTCAGTAGCATCAAAAAAAACTTCCAATTCCCCCTTGTCATTTATTATATATATTTTCCCTTGTAAGTCTAACACCATTGATTCTTTGGTGATGGGATGCACGCCCATTTTATTGATTCTTGCCAAAGGAGGAGCAGTGTTGGTAGCGGGAAATTGTCGTATTTTCTTTAAATTAACAGAAATATTTCCTTGAGGAATCGCTTCAGGTATAGGATTTGTTAGGATAGCATTTTCTTTTATTTTTACGTCAATAGGAGCAGGTTTTGACCGAATATAAGCCACTATTTCCGTCAATTCTTTGGCAGAAAGATGAGCAAACGAAGGCATGATTAACTTAAATTTTTGGTATTGTTCCAATGCTCTTGGGTGCTTACTTTGAATCATTTTTTGGGGATTTTTTATAAAATTCACCAAATATTCGGCAGTCGTTTTTTCGGCTAATCCTCCCAAATGAGGACCAATACCATCTTGTGTGAAATTATGACAAGAAGCACAATTTTTTTCAAAATTGAGCATCGCATTAGAATAATTTTGAGCATGAACCGCCTGCAAAGCCGCCCAAAAACTCAAGTATATAAAAAAGCCAATTCGGATAAACC
>CAYUFZ010000340.1:0-2953 GCA_964444025.1 uncultured Emticicia sp. | reverse complement strand
CATTCAAGCCAATCACTGGTGCTCCATTTTTAAGCGCCATGTCCATGATTTTACAAATTTTTTCGGCATAGGTTTCAGACAAAGAGCCTCCAAATACTGTGAAATCTTGTGCAAATACATATACCAATCTTCCTGAAATTGTTCCGTATCCGGTCACGACACCATCGCCTAAATAATATTCCTTATCTAAGCCAAAATCACTGCTCCGGTGGAGTACAAATTTGCCTATTTCTTCAAATGAACCTTCATCTAACAATAATTCGATTCGCTCTCGGGCGGTGAGTTTCCCTTTTTTGTGTTGGGATTCCACTCGTTTAAGACCACCGCCAAGGGCTGCTTCAGTGTTTTTTTGACTGAGAATCTCTAATTTATCACGATTTGATTTTGCTGACATTTTATATAGGTTTTGTTGTATATAAGAAAATCGGGTATTCTTGTTTGATTCGATTTTCATTGAATAGACAAATCTATGAAAAGTTTAAAAAAAACGGCAGTATCCCGCCGTTCATTTTTTTTATTTTTTGCTAATTAAAAATAGATGCTTCAATAAGCATGCGTTACAGCGACATTAAATCTTTGAATTTAATGGCTTGCCTCCTCGAAATTTCTATTTTTTCATTGCTCATTGATTTGTCATTCATTTTTAGTGTCACTAATAATCCCCCCGAAAACCAAGGCTCGATTTTATCTATCCAATGCAGATTAATGATATGTTTGCGGTTGGCTCTAAAATATATTTTGGGGTCGAGTCGTTCTTCGAGGCTATTTAAAGATTTTAAAATCATGGGTTTTTGGTCGTCAAAATGTAGCCTGACATAATTGCCCATCGATTCGAAAAGTCGGACATTTCCTAATTTAACAAACCAGCATTTTTCTCCATCTTTCACAAACACTTGGTCATTTTCACCTAAAAGCTTTTGATTTTCTTTTCTTTCGTCCTGAAAATTTTGTTCTTCTTCTACCCTTTGAATGGCTTCGGACAAGCGAGCAATATCAATGGGTTTCATTAAATAATCCAAGGCATTGAATTCAAAGGCTTTGAGTGCATATTCGTCATAAGCCGTAGTGAAAATCACTTCCGGAACTTTCCCTTCGATACTTTCCAATAATTGAAAGCCATTTTTTCCGGGCATTTGAATATCTAAAAATAATAAATCTGGCGAAAGTTCGTCAATCATTTCGAGTGCTTCATCGGTGTTGGCAGCTTCGCCAATGACTTCGATTTTAGGAAAATTCTCCAACAATCGTTTTAATTCAATTCTGGCAAGTCTTTCGTCATCAATAATCAGTGCTTTCATCAATTAAATTTTTGGTTAAAAATAGAAATAAATCATTATTATTTGGTCAGCCTATACAGCAATAATGCCGTTCTTTGTGTCAATAAGGGGTATTCTCTCAAATTGATTGTTTCTCCTGGGGCATGAGCTCCTCTACCCGAAGCCCCCAAACCGTCTAAACAACTGACATATTGGGCAATGTATGAAATATCGCCAGCTCCTCTGGCTCCTGGGTCTCCGGCTCTTACTTTTCCTAATCCCATGTCTTGACTTATTTTATCCACCACCGATAATAATTTCTGATTGGCATCGGTAGGCTCCATGGCTGGAATACCGTCCGAAAAAGTAATTTTGGCAGAAGTCATCGGGAGGTTTTGAGCCACAATTTCTTTCATTTTTTCTCTGGCGGCATTTTTTTGTTTTTCAGAAATAAATCTTAAATCTCCTGTTACCAATACTTTTTGGGCAATAATATTGGTTTTTCCTACCGATGTTCCTGCAGCTTTTCCATAATCATAGTCAACTTCTGTTCCGCCAACGATGACTCCAGGATTGAAAGTCAAATATTTTTCTTGGCTCAATGCTTCTCTGAATTGGTCTAAAATACGAGCTGCTTCATAAATGGCACCATAGCCCATGTTTTGATTGAATATGCCCGATGAGTGTCCGGTTTTTCCGCTGGTACTCAATTCCCATCCACTCGCACCTCGTCTGGCTGTGGCAACAATATCTAAGCTCATGGCTGTTTCGTAAGCCAAGGCAATTTCGGATTTTTTTGCTCTATCAATAAAGTCTTTTCGACTAATGGAAGTTGGTTTTCCGGCACTTTCTTCATCTCCCGTAAAATATACCGTAATATTGGTATCTTCCAAAAGCCCTTGGGTATGTAAGGCTTGAAGTGCCGCAATAATCATGACATCTCCACCCTTCATGTCATTCACGCCTTGTCCAGTGGCGGTAGAGTCGTTGAGACGTGTATATGGACTGAATGGCATGGATTTTTCAAAAACAGTATCCAGATGTCCGATGAGAAATATTTTTTTCCCTTTAGATCCTGTGCGAGTGGCGACCAAATGCCCAGCACGGTTGAGTGAATCGGGTAATTGTATCCATTCTGTTGTGAAACCCATGGCATCAAACTCTTTTCGGAATAGATTTCCTACTGCCCGAACTCCCTCGTGATTCAAGGTGCCGCTATTGATATTAACAGCCTTTTCCAATAATTTCTCGGTTTGTGGAAAATTATTTTGTACTTGTTGGATAATTTTCTGTTCTGTTGGATGAAGATTTTGGCTATGGCAGAGGTAAGAATGTAAGATAAAGAACCAAAAAATAGAATAATATTTCATAGGGTATAGGTTTTGATGAATTTGGTGACAATTTACAATTAATATTTAAAATCCGAAAAAATGCTCTGAAATAATATCATTTGGCTAATTTTAAGTTTCTTCTTATTTTTTATCGTAAATAATATTTTTTTTCTTTATATAATCGTTTGATTATTAGTGAAGTAGAAAAAATTATTAAAAATTTATATATTTTTTTTTAAATAATGCTTGACAGATAAAAATAAAAGCTATATCTTTGCACCACGTTAAAGGAATTACATATTTAACGAAAACGGTTTGGTAGTTCAGTTGGTTAGAATACATGCCTGTCACGCATGGGGTCGCGGG
>CAYUFZ010000339.1:221-2973 GCA_964444025.1 uncultured Emticicia sp. | reverse complement strand
GCCAAATACGGTGCCTATTGTACAACACAAAGAGGCAATTGTATATGCTCAGTCTGTTTCGAGAGCTATTCCCTTGGAAATCTTTCCTTCAGCGGCTGTTACAAAAAATTGTGATGGAAAGGATTTTACTGAAATGCTGGATTTGTATCAGGCGGGGGCTGCGGCATTTACCGATGGTGTCAAACCTATTTGGAATGCTGATATTTTTCTAAAAACTCTTCAATATCTTGCTCCAATTCAGGCTTTGTTAATCAATCGCCCTGAAGAAATGACAATGACATTATTTGGACAAATGCACGAGGGTATTCAAAGTACTTTACTTGGATTGAAGGGCATGCCGGCAGCAGCAGAAGAATTGATGTTGATGCGTGATTTGAAGTTATTGGAATATTTTCTTGGAGATTATTCGGGTACAATTCATAAAAGTATTTTGCATTTTTCTTGTATTTCCAGCAAAAAATCGGTTGAGTTAATTCGTGAAGCCAAGAAAAAAGGGTATCCAGTGAGCTGCGATGTGGCGGCTCATCAATTGGTATTCACAGATACAGATTTGTTTGATTTCGACACAAATTTAAAAGTGAATCCCCCTTTTCGTGCTACCGAGGATGTATCGGCTTTAAGGGAGGGTTTGGCAGATGGTACAATCGATGCCATCGTGTCTGATCATCAACCGCATGAAGAGGAGTCTAAAAATTTAGAGTTTGATTTGGCTGAATTTGGCATCATTGGGCTCGAAACGGCTTTTTCGGTGGCTAATCAATTCAGTGGATTGTCATTAGAAAATATTATTGATGTGTTGAGCAATGCTCCAAGAAGCATTTTGGGATTAAAATCAGCGGAAATTCAGGTTGGAAAAGAAGCGAATCTGACCTTTTTTGATCCGCAATTAGAATGGAATTATACTTTCGATTCGATTGCTTCTAACGCAAAAAACTCTCCTTTTATCGGAAAAAACCTAAAAGGAAAAGCTAAATATATTATTAATCAAGGTAAGTTTTGGTCTTTGAATTGAAATAAAAACAAATAGATATGTTTAAAAAGGCTATTAATTATGCCATAAAATATGGGGCATTGGCTGCTATTATTTGTGTGGTGGTGGCACTGATTCAATATTATGGCTTGGAAAAAAGTCCATTCGGTCGTTATAAAGCACCTGCTTTCGGAATCAATATTATTTTTATTTTGGTAGCTACTTGGTCTTATAGAGCCAATAATGCTGGAATTTTGACTTTCACGGAGGGGTTTACGGTTGGTTTTTTGACCAATCTCTTTGCTTCGATTTTTACGGCTATTTGTTTTTATATATTTATTCAGTGGATTGATGTTCCTTTTGGAAAAAACCAAGCAATTTTATATTGGGTGGATGAAAATATTCGTTCTGTAGAAAGAATTAAATTGACACACATTCACAATTTTGGTCAAAAAGAGTATGATTTATTGTTGATGAAGGCAAAATTATTGCCAACAGCAGGTCAGGTATTCATTGATGAAGTAGTGAAAAAACAGCTTTGTATCGTTGGGGTTTCGATTATTGCTATCGTCTTCCGTCGCCATCAATTTGTCATTAAAAATAGTTAACTATCAAAAAAATGGAAAAACCATCAACCGCAAAAATTGCTCTAAAATGGGGTTTAATATCGGCAATCATCATTGTGGTATATACCATCATTTATTATATGTTGTCTTTGTTCAAATCTCCGATATCATCGTGGATACCTTTTGCTATTTTGTTTTTCGGAATTTTTCTATCCATGAGGGAGCTGAAGGGGATTAATCAATCGGCGATGAAATTTGGAGAAGGAGTGAATCTTGGAGCTTTGGTGAGTGCCGTAGCGGGTATCATTGCTTCTGTGTTTACGTATGTTTATACCCATTTGATTGATACCACCATTATGCAACAAATGAGCGATTTGCAAAGAGAGGAAATGGTTGCTAGAGGCTTATCAGATGAACAAATCGAACAAGCTATGATGATGGTGTCTAAATTCACTACTCCGGGATTTGTATTTATTTTTGGCGTGTTTTTTTATATATTCTTTGGATTAATTTTTTCATTAATCCTTTCAGCTATTATCAAAAAAAATCCTTCTATCGAATTTTAAATCAATTCAATTATGTACGCATTATTTAAGAAGGAAATCAATTCTTATTTGAGTTCTCCGGTTGCTTATATCTTTTTGGCTGTTTTTTTGTTATTGTCAGGGGTATTTACATGGTTTTTTTATGGGAATGTCTTGGCTTATGGCTATGCTGATTTGGATGTATTTTTTAGAATAAGTCCTTATTTGTTTATTTTTTTGATACCAGCTTTGGGTATGAAGAGTTTTTCGGATGAATACAAATCCGGAACCATCGAATTGCTTTTTACAAAACCCATTTCCGATATTTCTATTGTTTTGGCAAAGTATTTTGCGATTTTATGTTTAATAATCTTTGCCTTGTTGCCGACGTTGGTTTATTACTATACATTGTATGTCTTAGGCTCTCCAGCCGGAAATATCGACATGGCAGCAGTAGTCGGCTCTTATATAGGATTGCTTTTGTTGGGGGCGGTATTTGCGGCGATTGGGGTTTGGAGTTCATCACTGACGGATAATTCAATCGTATCTTTTGTGATAGGTGCTTTGTTGTCTTTTTTTGTTTTTGAAGGATTATCACAAATTGCCGATTTATTTTCGGGTATTTTGCAATATTCAATTCATTACCTAAGTATCAGCTTTCATTTTGAAGCTCTCAGTAGGGGAGTATTGGA
>CAYUFZ010000339.1:0-211 GCA_964444025.1 uncultured Emticicia sp. | reverse complement strand
TTACTAAAATTAGTATTGAAAAAAAGAAACTCTAATTTATCTGAATGATGGAAAATTCACTGACAATCTACCAGGTAGATGCTTTTACGGACAAGTTATTTGCCGGAAACCCAGCTGCCGTTGTTCCTTTGAAGGAATGGCTTTCTGATGAATTGATGCAGAAAATAGCATTAGAAAATAATCTTTCCGAAACCGCTTTTTTTGTTCCTAT
>CAYUFZ010000338.1:1755-2981 GCA_964444025.1 uncultured Emticicia sp. | reverse complement strand
AGGGATTAGGCAATGAAGGCGATGTTTTGTTGGGTATCAGTACCAGCGGAAACTCTCAAAACATCATTGAGGCGGTGAAGGTTGCCCAGCAAAAAGGGATGAAAACCATCATTCTTTCAGGGAAAAATGGGGGGCAATTGGCCGGAATGGCTGATGTGGACATTATTGTTCCTCATCATGGCTATGCCGATAGAATACAAGAGATTCATATAAAAATTATCCATATATTGATTTTACTCATCGAAAAAAAAATTGCCGTTAATGAAGATATTATTCGTCAGTCATGATGCAAATCGGTCGGGTGCTCAATTGTTTTTATTTAATATTATGCCTTATATCCGTTCTAAAGGCGTTGATTTCTCTATTTTACTCTTGGACGGAGGGGTATTAACCAATGATTGGCAAAAAATTTGTAACGTTTACTATTTGCCAAAAAGCTTTGAAGGCTCTAAAAATCCTTATAGAAAGGCTTATCATAAACTTATCAAACCGGGCGATACGCTACAAATCAAAAGAAATTCACTTTTTGATGAACTCAAAAAAGAGCAATTTGACTTCATCTATGCCAATACAATTGCTACTTCAAAATCAATTCAGGAGATTGTTCAGCAGCTGAATATTCCGCTAATCAGCCATATTCACGAATTGTCTTATTCAATTCAGCTTTACTCTGAACGCAAACATACGCAGTATTTAATCCAACAGTCAAAATATTTGATTGCTTGCTCTCAGGCTGTGGCTGATAATTTGCAAACAAACCTAAATGCTGACCCTCAAAAAATCAGAATTATTCACTCGTTTGTGGATAATGATAAAATTTTGAACCAGCAAGAGCAATGGAACGCAACATATTATAAAGAAAAATATCATTTGCCAACAGATAGAATTTTAGTAGGTGGCTGCGGCAATGCCGAATGGCGTAAAGGAATTGATTTGTTCATTCAAGTGGCGAATCAAATTGAAAACAACCAAGCCAATAAATTTCATTTTGTATGGATTGGCGTAAAAAAAGAAGGAATGTATTTTGAACAAATTCAATACGACATACAAAAAATGGGTCTTGAAAATTCCATTACATTCATCGAGCCTACCCCCGAAGCCCTTCAACTGATTCATTGCCTCGATATTTTTACGATTGTTTCAAGAGAAGACCCTTTCCCTTTGGTTATGCTTGAAGCGGCACTTTTAGAAAAAACCATTATTGGTTTTGATAAAACAGGAGGTTG
>CAYUFZ010000338.1:0-1745 GCA_964444025.1 uncultured Emticicia sp. | reverse complement strand
ATTTTTAGAGGACGATTGTGGTATTTTGGTGCCTTACTTAGATGCCTCTGCCATGGCTCATCAGATTATTCGCCTCATGGGTAATCAAATTTATGCCAAACAATTGGCTAAAAATGCCCGAAATAAAGTAGAAAATCTTTATAGTTTTGAAAAATCAGTAGAAAAATTATTGAGCGTATTAAAAGAACAAGATACAAAATCATAGCATGACATTAGCCTTTACACTTTGTTCGGTAAATTATTTGGCACAAGCCTTTACTTTGGGGGAATCGCTCCAAAAACATAATCCTGAAATTCATTTTATCATTGGATTGGTGGATAAACTTTCGACCAAATCTATTGAACAAGACAAATTGATGAACTACCCAATTTTGGAGGTAGATAAAATTGAAATTGAAGGCTTTGACGATATGTGTCAAAGATACAATATTACTGAATTAAATACGGCAGTCAAGCCTTTCTACTTTAAATATTTTTTACAGAAAAACCCTGAATTTGACAAGATAATTTATTTTGACCCTGATATTATTATATTCGAAAAGCTAAACCATCTTCATAAAAATTTAGATTCTTTCGATATAGTTCTTACACCTCACATCACAAGCCCGTACAATGATGATAAATGGCAAAACGAAGAAGACATCAATAATACAGGCATCTATAATTTTGGCTTTATAGCCATTAGAAAATCCTTAGAAGCATCTAAAATGATACATTGGTGGTGTGATAGACTCCGCTATGAATGTGTCATTGATTTGTGTAATGGGCTTTTTGTGGACCAACATTGGGGAGAATTCCTCCCGGTATATTTCGACAATGTACTGATTGACAAGCACTTAGGCAATAATGTTGCCTATTGGAATTTACACGAACGAACATTAGAATGGATGGAGAATCAATGGTTTGTCAATCAAAAATTCCCTTTGCAGTTTTTCCATTACAGCGGTTATTTAATTGCACAGCCAAACGAGGTTTCTAAATACCAAAATCGAATAACTTTTGAAAATAGACCAGATATTATCCCTTTATTTGATTTTTACAGAAGCCGATTGCTTTTCAATAATGAATTGTATTGGAAAAATTTTAGATGTGATTATATCAAACCAAAAAAAATACAACGTTTGGTAAGGGTCAGAAAATTCATCAAACTTCCATTGGAAACCATCGCCTCCCTAATCGAAAAAATATGAAAATTGCAATATGGCATAATTTACCCAGTGGAGGTGGTAGCCGAGCATTGAATTACCACCTTAATGGTCTGATAAAACGAGGACATCAAGTAGAAATTTGGAGTAATAATCCAAATGCAGATGGATTTATTCAAATCCCAAAAGAAGTAAAGGTACACAAAGTCCCTTATTTGAAGTATTCTAAAAGTAGTTTTTCTGATAAAATTCGCTCTTTTTTCTTTGAAAAAGACCGAAATATGTTGGCAATGGAACGTCATTGTGAGCGATGTGCCGAACAAATCAATGCTGGAAATTTTGATATTTTGTTTGCCAATAGCTGTTATTATTATGCTGTTCCATTGATAGCCAAATATATCAACATTCCCAAGGTCTTATATTTAGGCGAACCTTATCGTTTTTTTTATGAATCTCTTCCCCGATTGGTCTGGGAAGCCCCTCCTGGTATCTCTGGGAAATGGTATCGGAGAAGTTATTGGATTCCTTTTTTAACGGACTTGTGGGTTGAACGAAAAGATAGGGTTCAATTTCGAGAAGAACGTCTAAATTATGAGCAAT
>CAYUFZ010000337.1:2121-2987 GCA_964444025.1 uncultured Emticicia sp. | reverse complement strand
CAGCCGAGCCTTGTATTGGAGCATTGATGGCATTGCGTTCGGCAAAGCCTCGGTCTGTCATATTTTGTGAGTTAATATCTCTCAAATAGCGTCTTCTGCCTAAGATTGTTTCTACATATTTTTGCTCCCTCGCCAGATTGATGGTGGCATCCATGTATTGTTTGATTTTGGGAAATTCAAGCCAATAGGCATCTATGATTTCTTTGGCTTCGGTACGAGAAATATTCAATCGTTGTGCCAACCCAAAAGCCGAAATTCCATAAATAATTCCAAAATTGACCATTTTAGCTTTACGTCTCATATCAGAATTGACTTCATCCAGGCTTACTTTAAATACTTTGGAAGCCGTGCTTGTATGAATGTCAAGACCCTGATTGAAAGCATCAATCATACTTTCATCTCCACTGAATGCCGCCATAATTCGTAGTTCTATCTGAGAATAATCTGCCGAAAGAATTTGGTATGCTTCATTTCTTGGAATAAATGCCTTGCGTATTTCTTGCCCTCTTGGGGTTCGTATCGGAATATTTTGCAAATTAGGATTCGTCGAACTCAATCGTCCGGTGGCGGCTACTGCTTGGTTGTAAGAAGTATGAATTCGTCCGGTTTTCTTAGAAATTAGTTGTGGCAAGGCATCTACATAGGTATTTTTTAATTTGACCAACTCTCTGAAATCTAAGATTTTTTGTACAATTTCGTGTTCATTTTCGAGTTTCGACAAAACTTCTTCTCCAGTAGCGTATTGTCCAGTTTTTGTTTTTTTTGCTTTTGGGTCTAATTTTAATTTTTCAAATAAAATATCTCCTAATTGCTTGGGGGATGCCACATTAAACTCTTGTCCAGCCAATTCAAATATCTTACTTTGG
>CAYUFZ010000337.1:0-2111 GCA_964444025.1 uncultured Emticicia sp. | reverse complement strand
ACGAATGACATTTCTTGCAGGGCATTTATATCTAGATTTACCCCTTCAATTTCCATTTTTGCTAGTACTTCAATTAAAGGGACTTCTATTTTTTCTAATAAATTTTCTTGTTTTAGTTCGAAGATTCTTGGCTCTAAAATCTGTTTGAGTTGTAAAGTGATGTCAGCATCTTCGGCGGCATATTCTTTTATCTTGTCGATACTCACTTCTCGCATGCTACCTTGATTTTTTCCTTTTCCAATCAAGGTTTCTATCGAAATTGGGTCGTAATTCAACAAAACATTGGACAAATAATCCATCCCATGTCTTTGGTCAGGCTCTAAGATATAGTGAGCAAGCATCGTGTCGAATATTTTGCCACGTACTTTTATGCCGTAAGTTTGTAGCAAAATGATGTCGTATTTAATGTTTTGACCAATTTTTCCAATTTTTTCATCTTCAAATATTCCCTTAAATTCTCCCAAAATTGCTTTTGCATCCTCGAAATTTTCAGGAAAAGGTACATAGAATGCTTCTCCAGCAAAATATGAAACGGATAATCCGACAATTTCTGCTTCTGTAGGATTAATAGAGGTACTTTCGGTATCAAAACAAAATTCTTTTTGAACCTTCAAATAATCAATTAATTGATGTCGAAGGTTTGGGGTATCTATCAGATGGTATTCGTGCAGACGATTTTCAATGTTTTCTTTGTTGGTATATCTTTCTGTGGCTTTGTTTTCAAAATCACTCGCCACGGCTTCTGCTTGAAACGCTTCTTTAGTTGTTGGGTTTTCTGCACCAAACAATGAATATTGCCCCTTATCTGTATTGTTTTTAGTGTTTTTTTCGACCTGAATTTCTATTTCTGTGACACTTGAAGGAGTTCCCGATGAATCAGGTATCAACCTTTTTCTCAATGTTCTAAATTCTAATTCATCCAATAATGGACTTAATAATTCGATTTTAGGAGAAGAAATTTTTAGAAAATCTTCATCAAATGCTATCGGAACATGGATGTCGATGGTTGCTAATTCTTTTGACAATAATGCTTTTTCTTTGTTGTTTCGGATGGCATCTGCAATTTTTCCAGTCAATTTATGTGCATTTTCATAGACTCCTTCCAATGAACCATAAGTAGCAATCAGCTTTGCCGCTGTTTTTTCTCCAACGCCAGGTACACCCGGAATATTATCCACAGCATCGCCCATCAAACCAAGCATATCAATTACCTGAGAGGGCTGTTGAATTCCCCATTTGTTACAAATATCAGTGATGCCAAGTTTTTCGGCTTCTTTGCCAAAAATGGCAGGTTTATACATGAAAATATGTTCTTCTACCAATTGGCCATAATCTTTGTCGGGAGTCATCATGAATACTTCAAAATCATGTTTGGCAGCCGTTTTGGCGATAGTTCCTATCACATCGTCTGCTTCATAGCCAGGTATCATCAAAAGAGGGATATCCATGGCTTCTACCAATTTTTTTATATAGGGAATGGCAATTGTGATGTCTTCTGGCTGTTCTTGTCGATTGGCTTTGTACTCAGGAAATTTTTCGTTGCGGAAAGTTCCGCCTGGAAGGTCGAAGGCAACTCCCAAATGAGTTGGTTTTTCTTTCTGCAACACTTCCAACAAAACATTGGCAAAACCAAATACACAACTTGTATTTAGTCCGGTTGAGGTCAAGCGAGGAGCTTTGATAAATGCAAAGTGAGCTCTATAAATCAAAGCCATTGCGTCCAGAAGAAATAATTTTTTCGAGGGCATTGTTATACTTTATTTTAAAATGCTAAGTTACGCTGATTTTTTTAATCGATGAAATAAATTAATTTTGATTCTCAATTTTCAATCAATACATTTGGAAAACTAAATTTATTTTCAATGATGAAAAATATATTTCTTATAATATGTTTAATACTTTTAAATCATTTTTGTGTCGCCCAAAATAAGACAAATGCTCAAAAATCTAAAATTCCTTCAAAAAAATCTGCTAAGAGTCCAACCAAATCTCCAGAAACAGAATCATTACCCAACGACATCATCCCTATACAAGTGGGTACGGTATCGTCAGTTTCTTTAGACCCCAAAAAAAATTATGATTTTACTAATTCTGATTTGTTGGTCAAATGG
>CAYUFZ010000336.1:0-2992 GCA_964444025.1 uncultured Emticicia sp. | reverse complement strand
TCAGGGTAAGAAAGCGTTACTCTATTGTCGCAATAAATGGGCGAATTCCAGCCTGAACTCCATTTGAAAGGCTGTTCGGGACTTAATTTAACAGCATTTGTTTCCAATAAAATAGACGCAATTTTTTGAGAAGTGGTCATTTGTTGTAATTTTTAATTTTCGTTATTTTTCTTTTGAATGAGAATTTTATCAATTCTATTTTTATCCATATCGATAATTTCAAACTTATAATCTTCCCATTCGAAAGTATCTCCAGTATCTGGAATTTCTTTTAAAATATTGAGTGCAAATCCCCCCAAAGTATCAAAATCATGATATTCTTTACGGTTATTGATAACTATCTCGAAGTGGTTCAGAAAATCGTCAAATGGCAAAGAAGCATCTACCAAAAAGCTACCGTCTTCTCTTTCATGAATGTCGTATCCAAACTCATCATCGACCGAAATATCTCCCACCAAAGCATCTAAAATATCGTTCAAAGTAATGATACCAATCACACTTCCGTATTCATCTAAGATAATACCCATGTGGATTCGTTCCTCTCTGAACTTCTCCAAGGCATGATATGCTTTATTGCTTTCAGGGATGAAGAGTGGCTCTTTTCCAAGTTTTTCTAAATTTTTCAGCTCTGTGTTCAAGTCTTTTCCCAACAAATCTTTGATATAAAGAAGCCCGATGATGTTGTCAATACCATCTTTACAAATAGGATAAACAGAATGTTTGGATTCTATAATCTTTTCTTTGTTTGCCTTGACCGTATCATCAATTTCCAAAAATGTTACGTCTGCTCGGTTGGTCATCAAAGAAGTGATTTTTCTATCTCCTAAATGAAACACATTATGGACAATCTCTTGCTCAATTTCATCTATTGCCCCGCCAGTAGTTCCTTCTTGTATCATGGACTTAATTTCCTCTTCTGTCACAGATGAATCACTTACTCCGATACCTAATACTTTGATGATAATATCGGTGAATTTTGTAAGAAGCCAAATAAAAGGAGAGGTAATTTTTGAGAGAAGATTCATGGGTTTGACCATCACCTTGGAAATACCTTCAGGGTTTGACATACCAATTCGCTTTGGAACCAATTCGCCCAATACCAATTGAACAAAACCGATAATTAAAACCACTATTCCGACCGAAATCTTATCAGAAATTTGTGGCTCTAAGCCATAAGCAACTAAAAATTTTTGAATATCACTCGTGATGGTATCTCCTGAAAATATACCCGTCAAAATACTAATCAAAGTAATGCCAATTTGTACAGTTGACAGAAATTTGTTTGGAGAATTTGCCAGTTCGAGGGCGGCGGTGGCTCGTAAATCTCCATTTTTACTGGCTATTTCGAGTTTGGTTTTTCGAGAAGATATAAGGGCTATCTCAGACATCGAGAAAATCCCGTTCAGAATAACTAAAAAAAGAATTAAAATAATTTCCATTTAAAGTGTTTAAACCCTGTTTAGGGGTTTGCTTGGTTATTAATTTGCAAATTAATAGATTTTATGAAGATTTTACGCAAAATTGCTGTTATAATTTTTTTATATTTTATTTTCAATAGGAAAATTACGAACTTTGCTACTATATCAAACATATTTCCTGTTTTCATGGATATTTTTATTGACGATAAACTCATTAGGCTGATTGAGTCTAAAAACATTCCCCTTTATCAAGAAAATGATTTCGATTTATTGATTGATGCCCGTTTAGAACCGCTGAATCTCTCTAAATTTCAGGGTCATGTGATTGTATTAAATGCGACTCATGCCATTCTTGATAAGTTTTTTAAGCTAATTCAGCAACAAGAGTCTGGATATTTGTCGGTAGTTTTCGTGGTTGAAGACCTGAAAAATGCCGAAAGAAAAGTAAAATCTTTATACAAAGTGGTAAAGGCTGCTGGTGGATTGGTTTTTAATAAATTTGGAGAAGTTTTATTAATTTATCGTTTAGACAAATGGGATTTACCGAAAGGAAAAAAAGACGATGGCGAAAAATCGAAAGAAACAGCCTTGAGAGAGGTGGAGGAAGAGTGTAATATCAAGGTGAGATTGGGCGATAAAGTCTGTACCACTTGGCATACGTATTCGATGGGCAACAACAAAATTTTGAAGTCAACAAAATGGTACACCATGGCTTGTCTGGATGATTCAAAAATGAAACCTCAAAAGGAAGAGGGCATTGATGAGGTAAGGTGGATGGATGCCAAAGAGTTGCAAAGGGCATTGCTCAATTCTTATAGTTCTATCAGATATGTTTTTGAACAATACAACAAACTTTTTTTTGATGAAAAATAAGATTTTATGTATCTCATTATTTGTGTTTTCAATTCGTTGTTTTTCCCAATCGGATTGTCAAAATAATGTTTTTAATCTTTCACCAAGCACAGAAAATCGCCTGATTTCTTGGCAAAAATTTCCTGAATTTTCGCTCCCATTTTCGATTATTTATGGAGGACCTTTCTTAGATAACGATGTCAGAAAACCACTTAGGTATGGTTTTTCGCATATTTCAGGTTCTCAAGCTTTTGCTAAAGAACTCACCTCCGAGCAGCGGGCGGTGATTTGGTACGGTATCGCTTACCCTAAAGCACAACAACCTTGGGAAACGATTAAATCACCTTGGGGAAATGACTTGAATGTATATCGCTCGAATTGGCGGAGGGAGTTGGCGGAGTTTGCCAATTTTTTTGATAGCCGAAAAATTGAGGCTGATATTTTTGTGCCAGATATTGAAGCACAACTAAAATCCAATGATTCTATTTTAGTTTTAAAAAAATATTCATCGACTCCCGATTCATATAAATTGCTTGAAAATCAGGCATTTATCCAACAATATAAAAAAGATTTACAAAGTTTATATACAACAGTTTTTGATGAATCTAAGAATTTTCTTTTTCCTTCCACCAAAATTGGGGGCTATGCAGATGTGCCGATTCTAAATACATATATCAACATTGTGGGTAATTCTTGGGAGAAATGGACAACAGATGCATCTT
>CAYUFZ010000335.1:0-3018 GCA_964444025.1 uncultured Emticicia sp. | reverse complement strand
GGTAGATTACCACCCATTGTACCATCCATTCAAATGGAGAGGTTGGTGGAATTTTGGGACAGGTGCCTTGGGAGATATGGGATGCCACTTGATAGACCCTGCCTTCCGTGTGCTTGGTCTTGGATACCCTACTGAAGTAGAATGTAGTGTCGGACAAGTATTTTTGAAAGATTGGACACCAGAATACAATCCAGAGGGATGTCCGCCATCTTCTAGTGTTCAAATCAAATTCCCGGCAACAAAAAGAAACAACTCGCCCGTGACGATGTATTGGACAGATGGAGGCATTCGTCCATTCCATCCTGAATGGATACCAGCAAACGAACCTTTGGCGGAAGCCGATAGCAGCAATGGAGTCATGATGATTGGCACCAAAGGAGTTATGACATGCGGTACTTATGGTAATACTCCAAAAATTTACCTAAAAACAGGCGAAAAAATTGAAATGCCTGCCCCTGACCCGAACTTCAAATCTCTTCCAGAACATGGCCATCAAGCATCATGGACAGAAGCTTGTAAAGCAGGATTTAACAGCAACCAACACAAAGCTCTTTCTTCTTCTTTTGATTATTCAGGACCATTGACAGAAACGGTCTTGATGGGTAATCTTGCTATCAGAAGCTATATGTTGCGTAAGTCGAACGGTAAAAATGGATTTAATTATGACGGACGTAAAAAACTAATCTGGGACGGAGTGAATATGAAAATTACGAATTTTGACGAGGCTAATCAGTTTGTTTCTCGTCAATATCGTGAAGGATGGAAATTAGTATAAGAGTCTAGTATTATTTGGTGAGCCAAATTTGGCTCACCAAATGAATTTACAATTGCTCTAATCGCTCAAAATCTCTCACTTTAGTCAAATAAATATAATTAGCCAATAAAGCATTCGTATTTTCTATCAAACGGTGTCCCTCAATAAACGGCACTATAACTGTCGTAATTCGCTCAAATTCATATTCTGTACCCATTTCTTTATTGTTAAATGCCCCTATTTCTTCACGAGTCATTTCCAATTCACAAGCAAAGAGATAAATCGCCTCGTCGCTGGTACCCGTAGAAGGAAATGTTCTTTTGCCAGAAGTCAAATCCCATAATTGGCTCTCAGAAACCTCCAGACCTGTCTCTTCTTTTACTTCTTGAATGGCTATTTCCAAGGGACTTTTTGTGCCATCTACCATGCCTGCTGGATGTTCGTAAGTAAAGCCACCTTCAGCAATTCTGCGTTGCTTTACCAAAAGTAAGAATTTTTCTTTTGTTTGTTTATCAATCAAACATATCAAAATACTGACAACCTCCCCCTTCAAAAAACAAATAGGAGGAATTTTATCCCCCTCTGGCGTATCAGCATCTAACATCAATAGCGAAAACAATACCTCTCCATTGTAGCGGCGACGAGTAAAGTGTTCTTCTATTTGATTGATTTTCAGACCATTCTTAATCAGATTTGCCTGCCAAAGCCTAAATTTATGAGCATCTTCTAATTTTTCCATTTTCATTCAATTAATTTTACAAATATTCGTTTTAAACTCATTTATATGCTATGCAACCAATTTTAATCAAAACTCGTCTTTCAAAGACATTATGCAAATTTCATAAAAAATGAAACATAGCACACTATATCTCTTTTTATTTTTGACCTTGACGGTATCTTGCGATACTGTGAAAGATTTGCAACCTGCTCAAAACTTAAATGAAATTATCCCTGAATCAGTCGTTCGGTCGCTAAAAGCTTCATTTCCAGAAGCAAAACAAGTCCGTTTGTCGGTATTGGAAAAATCTAAAGTTTTTCAATCTGATTTTGACAATAAATCTGATAAAATGTCGGTGGTTATCGATGCCCAAGGCACTATTTCTGAAATTTATAAAGAAACATCCGAATCTACGCTTCCAGAAGGCACTAAAATGTATCTGCTAAACAATTATAAAGATTTCTCTATCAATTCTGTGAAGGAACAAATCACACAAGAAGCAAAAATTTTAGGATTTCGAGTGTTACTAAAGAATGAAATAGGAACAAACACGGATTTATTCTTTGACAAAACAGGTACAGTTACTTTTCAGGTGGCAGATGATAGAGATAAATCATTCAACGCCCCTCCCCCAAAAATTTTCTTTGTTTCTATAAACGATATTCCCAATAGCATTCATCAAGTACTCAGACAAAACCATGGCGATTTTGAATGGATTAAAACTGGAGCCATTATTGAGAATGAAATCAAGAAATATTTGGTATTGGTAGCCAAAGATTTAGTAAGCTATGACTATCTATTTGATGAAAAAGGGAATGTATTGCGAAAAAATACATTTGGAATTAATGCTCCAGCTAATTTGATAGAAGATAAAAACCTAAATTACAATGACTTAAATGCTAAAATATTAAATTATCTAAATAAAGAACTTAACGGTTGGAAATTTGAAAAAGGCATTGTTTTTTACCAAAATGACAAAATTCAAGGGTTCAATATTATCATTACTTACTTAGGCAAACAATATGCCCTACTTTTCGATGAAAGCAGCAATTACCTAAAAACCGAACAGTTGGGATATGCCAATATCCCCCAAAAAAAAGCTAATAACCTAAAGAAAATCGAAGTGAAAGATTTGCCCTTCGTAATCAGCAATTATTTCAATCAAAAATATCAAAACTTTAAATATCTCCAAGCATCTATTATTCAAGAAAACAACAAAAAAATTTATTGGATACTAATTTTTGTCAATAACACAACCATCGATTTTACTTTTGACGAAACAGGAAAAGTATTGACAGAAAAAGAGATTAACTTCAAATTCCCTGCAAGAAATGTGGAGCAAAAGAATATTTTATTGACAGAACTACCCAAAATTGCCATTGATTTTTTAGACAAAAACTATCCGAAATGGATTTTCAACAAAGCCATTTCGATTAATGATTCCAACAAAATAATAGGGTATTTGGTCTCTATCAAAATCGGGAATGATACCTATACCATTCAATTTGACGAAAATGCTAAGTTCCTCGCAGCAAGAAGAGCCTAA
>CAYUFZ010000334.1:0-3040 GCA_964444025.1 uncultured Emticicia sp. | reverse complement strand
GAAAGCCTATATCTCACAATTTTTTTGATTCCATTTCCCTCCAACAACTCAGGAAACAATTTTTTCTCAATCCCTTCAACAATTGAGGGAGTAAGAAATTGTTGAGAAAAAGTTTCGCTATCTCTTACGGCTGTCCAAGGTTTTATAAAACCAAACTGTCCGCTGTATTTTACTACATAATATTTTTCCATCTTAATTTTTAGATTAATGAGCCAAAACCTATACCTGTTGAATTTCCTACACCTACATTCCACGCAAATGCTATCTGCTCGGGTGTCCCTTGAATTATCACTGGGCATACCGAACCTATATTTTTAATGCCTTTATAAACAACACCCTTAATTGCAGGATTTTGATAGTTTTCATCAAATCTTACTTTTATACCTTCATGGTCAAGCCCTGCCTTTTTTAGCTTATTAACCAAAGTTTCGGTGAGTAAAGTATTAGCTTCATTATCAGTTGGATAATAAAACTTTGTTTTTCCTCCAACTATTCTTTTTATAAACACCGGACTTGCCACTTGAAATCGATTCTCTATCTCAAATACAGGCTCTTTTTCTAATGTCAAAGAGGTTATGACCATACCGTACCCAAATGAGTTATCATCTTGAATACTTTTAATTATTTGCTTCAATAAATCAACCTCATGACAACTGATAAAGTATTTACTACCATTCTTAAACTCAAGCCCTTTATTTCCTAAAGTTTTGCCATCACGCAACCATGAAAATGAGTAGAGAGATACAGAATCATGAACACTATTCTTTCCCAGCCAATAATGAAGTTTACTGACTTGTGTTTCTTGATAGTTAAAAGGAACTATCTTTTTATTTCTTGATAATTGAATATGTAACCTCATATTGTTCAGTTATTTATTTAATCTGGATATTTTCTATAAAATGAAAACCAAAGCAAATTTCACAATCAGTATTACTACATAGTCCACAGTTTAGACAAACAAATGGCTTATTAATTAATCGTTCTTTTTTAATCATAGCTTTATCGTTTAGATTACACTACAAATGTAAGCAAAATAAAAAAGCCAAAACAAATAAAATGTAAAAAATATTTTCAATTATTAAATATAATCATATAAATTTACAATATAAAAATTGTATATTTGCCTTGGTTTTTGCTCGTCACGGAATTGAAAGAAACAAATAAATTGTAAGTACTAAATTGAACCTGTGTCGGCAAAAACCATTATTTTATTTACAAATTTCAATCCCTAGCTAGGGAATTATTCTCCCAACTTCCTACATTGTCAAAAATTTATTCTGCTAATGTGTGCTTTTATATGCTCAATTAGGCTTTCTGGCTCTACAATCTCCACTATATACTCGTGATACCCCAATAGAAAATTCGTCAGACCAAAGAATTTTTCATTTACTTTACACTCAAACTCATACACTGCTTCCTCCGACGCCGATGGGTACAAGTACGCTTGGGTCAGCGGAAAACGTTCGATAAGCTCATTATATCCTCCTACTTTTAGCCGAATATGTACAAATACTTGTTTATCGTTCACAATTCGGAAAGGGTCAGTTGCCGTCACATAGTGTTTGGTTTCATTTTTCCATAGCTCTGCGGTTACTTCTACTCGCTCGATTCTTGACAAACGATAATGCCGCACTTGAAGGCTTTCTACGTCGTATGCGTGCAAAATATCTTCTTTGGTACTCACCAAAAACGGCTCAACCGTCCGATTCGCTACTTTACTACTATTCGTCGAACGGTAATTTACCAAGTGAGCAACCCGCTTTTGTTGCTTGGCTTGCTCCAACAAATTGGCTTTATTCAAAAAAGTCTTGGAAAATAGGCTACTTCCTAATTTCGAAATATCATAAACCGTTTCGAGTTTTTCTAGAATTTTATTTTTTTGCGTATCAGATGCCTTCCATGCAATCAACGCCTCTACCAGCACTTCTTTTTCCGAATCTGTAAAAAACAATACATCTTTGAGATATTCCAATGATTTATTCGGCACTATCGAATACCGATAATGCCTGTCGTAATGCAATAAAAAATCGGCATTGCGAAGTTCTTCAAAATCATTCTTGACGGTATCTACGGAAACATTATATTTCGTCGCCAACATCTTTTTAGTATAATGTTTGGGACGCTCCAATAAATCTTTCAATAGTTGCAATAAGCGATTTTTGGGGCTATTGTCATTAAATACATTCATCTCATTTCTCCGATTGTACCAATTCACAAAAACCCATTCCTGCAGCAGAGGTGTATTTACCAAAACCTCCATAATACCCTACTTCTATGATTTCGCTAGGGGCTGTTATCTCAAAAGTAAAATTCTCAAAGCCTCTCACTCGGGTTTGTTCGTTTTTCCCTTGCTTGATTATTCGGAGTTTAGACCGCATCTTAGAAGTATCCAAGAGCTTCACACTAATCAAATTTTCTAAGGAAGAGGCATCCATTTGTAATGAATTTCCATGTATTGATTCGTACTTACTCCAAAGATTCTGAATAAAAAGCTTCGAAAATGATTCGTGTCCGGGTTCTAAATAACAATCGGATCTATCACGGTTTTTTTCAGCAATGACTATCGGACTTTTGGCAATAAAGCGATAATTGGCAAGATTTCGAGGAAATTCAGGCAACGATTCCACTGTTTCGATGATAAATTCTGCTCGATAGTTTTTATCATAAATACCCAATTGTTGATTTTTGAATAGTCCAACGATAAAATCTTCTGCTGCTTCATCCATCAAAAACGAAACCGTCACAAACAAGGGTTTGTCCGACAGCAACACAAAATCTTCTCCTTTTTCCACCGGTTTAGCTTTATGTGGAATGACTAAATTCGAGAAAGTAAAGTGCTTGAATGTCTTATTTTTATTTTGTACCGAATAGCCCTTTTCATGCAAAAAATCTCCATATTCGGCATCAGACTCCTTGATTTTAGAGTAAATCCAGGCAGCAAATGGATAATTATATTGCAGTGTTAGCTTCTGCAAATTCTTGAGTGGACGAATGGTGAGTTTGAATCTCATTTTAGTTTAAGTCAATTATTTTGGGTAAT
>CAYUFZ010000333.1:0-3049 GCA_964444025.1 uncultured Emticicia sp. | reverse complement strand
CCAGCGACCCTCTGATTAACAGTCAGATGCTCTAACCGACTGAGCTATTCGGGAATCTTGATTTTTTGACTTGTTTTACCTCGTCGTTGAATCATGATGCAAAGGTATATCTTTTATTTTTAATTGTCAAGTATTTGAGTGAAAATATTTTTTATTTTTTTTAAATTTATTTCAGAGTACTGACTATCAATGCTTTGCCCTTTCGAGAATTAATGCTTTAATTTTTCGGGCATCACCTTTTACAAAATTTTGGATTAAAATTTCTTGCTCTCTTGCCCTTGCTTTTATTCGGATTGTAGAAAAAAAGATACCAGAATCTATTTCAACCCCCGCAATATCATCATAAAAGACAAAGTTTTCGGTGCTTCTAAATATTTTTCGCTCTTTAAAAGTTACTCCTTTTTCACTGAAAATAACTTCATCCGGTAAAATTGGATTTTTTAATGTACTTGCTGAAAATCGCTCATTCATTTGATTCAGAAATTAAAATGGAACATAAACAACTTTTTTGGTTTCAAAAAATTCTTCTTCAAAATAATCCGAAAGGCTATATAATTTGTATTTCCCCCCAAATTCTTCTAACTCTTCATTCAAATCACCCCCTTTGAGATATAAAATACCATTTCTCAAATCATTGAATTGGTTTTTGGTGACTTTATTGGCTACCCAACCATAAAATGGTTTTAACCTTGTAACAGCACGACTGACGATAAAATCATAGTCGTTTAATACATTTTCGGCACGTTCGTGTTGGGCTGTTAAATTTTTTAACCCAAGAGCTTGAGCCACTTCCGTGACTACTTTTATTTTCTTTCCAATCGAATCGACGAGATGAAAAGTACAATCAGGAAATAAAATAGCTAGAGGAATTCCTGGAAAACCACCACCTGTCCCTACATCTAAAATTTCACTACCAGGTTTGAATTTTAAGACCTTTGCAATTCCTAAAGAATGCAAAATATGCTTTTCGTAAAGATTATCTATATCTTGACGTGAAATGACATTAATTTGAGCATTCCAGTATCTATATAAATCTTGTAGAGCAGCGAATTGTTTTTGCTGCTCTACATTAAGTCCGGGGAAATATTTTGTGATAATCGAAATGTCAGCCATCGTATTGTAAGCTCAATTAACGCCACTTAATCTTTTTTGGATTTGAAAATAAGGTAATTAACCCAAAAATTAAATAATAACCTGCGTATAAAAAATCATAATAAGGTATTTTCCAAGAACTGATTGTTTTGTTTAGCTTTCTATTTATTTTAGCCAAAATAATCCATCTGATAAATAACCAAAATACAAAGACTGAAATAATTAACCTCATCCAATCATTGAAAGGGTAAAAGTCTTGCAAACGGTTTTCCTCTAAAATATGTGCTGGGATTCTTGACCACTCTGGAGCTTCAAACCATTCAGGCTGTGCCAATAAAAATACTGGTAATAACATGAACCAAGTGAGGAGATGGCTCACAGACAAAGCTCCCAACAGAAACTTATCTCTAAATTTGTATCTTTTGCCTGTAGAAAGATGTCTTCTTTTTTGTCTAATCCAATCGTTCCATGTTTTTTTAGGGAATGTAGATACATGAGCATCTGCTGATACACAAATGGCAACATTGGTTTCATTGGATGCCTCATTGACAAATAAATCATCGTCTCCACCTAATAAACCATGATGGCTCGCAAATCCGTTGGTTGTCCAGAATAAATTTCTTCGATACATCAAATTCCTTCCAATTCCCATATAAGGAACGCCCGCTTTTGCAAACGAAAAGTATTGTACAGCAGTTTGAAAAGTTTCATATCTAATTAATGAATTTAGTTTAGAATCGGCATATTCATAAGGAGAAAATCCAAGAACAATGTCTTTACCTGCTGTTAATTGACTGACCATTGTCTCAATCCAATGAGTACTCTTAGGACGGCAATCGGCATCTGTCAATAAAATAATCTCTTTTGATGCTTTTTTGATTGACATCGTAAGAGCAAATTTTTTTGCAGTAAAATGATCGGGTAGATTTTCTATTCTTACAAATTTAACCTTTTGATGGTTCCCTTCATTAAATAGAAGATAATCGTATGTTCCATCTATGGAACGATCATCGGCAATGATAATTTCAAAATCAGGATACTCCTGTGCTTCTAATAATGGAATAAGTTCTTTCAAGTTGGGCAATTCGTTCCAAGCCGCCACTATTACCGAAACTCCAGGTCTCTTTTCAGTATTATCTGAAGGACTAAAATCTTGGTGTGACGAAAGTTTTGTAAAGATGCCTAAAATGTAAACCAACTGTATAATAACAGCTACAAAGAAAAGAATCGGAAGTAAATATTGCCAAAATAGCATGAATTACTAATTTAAGTTTGATTATTCCGCAAATATACGAACCTTAATCGAAAGGTTAAGAATGTTTTCGTAAATTCTGTGATAATTTCTTGTATTAAAGAAAATGTTGAATGAAATTTGTCGTATGAAATTTGAATTACATAAAACAGATTCGCTCACCCAAGCACGAGCAGGGAAATTAAGCACCGATCATGGTGAAATTCTTACGCCTATATTTATGCCAGTCGGAACAGCTGCAACCGTAAAAGCTGTTCACCAAAGAGAGCTGAAAGAGGATATTCGAGCTCAAATTATTTTGGGAAATACCTACCATTTGTATCTCAGACCAGGGCTGAATATTCTTGAAAAAGCTGGTGGACTTCATAAATTTAATGGTTGGGATAGACCAATATTAACGGATTCTGGAGGGTATCAAGTTTTTTCTTTAAAAGATATTCGGAAAATATCGGAGGAAGGAGTAAAGTTTCAGTCGCATATAGATGGTTCAAGGCATTTATTTACGCCTGAAAATGTGATGGATATACAGCGAAGTATTGGAGCAGATATAATTATGGCATTTGACGAGTGTACTCCTTATCCTTGTGAGTATAATTATGCGAAAAAATCAATGGAAATGACACATCGATGGCTCAAAAGATGTATCAATCGATTTGATTCCACAGAAAGTAAATACGGATATTCGCAAGCATTATTCCCGATTGT
>CAYUFZ010000332.1:0-3061 GCA_964444025.1 uncultured Emticicia sp. | reverse complement strand
TGGATTCATAAATCATTAAAATTGAAAGTATATAAATTGAGAATTATTATAAACACCAAAACAAAGAATCAAAAAGAAAACCACATAATATGCCAGCCATTGTTGCCATTTCGCCAAACGATTAAATTTCAGTTCAATTAGTCCGTTTCGTTGTTGCCAATGAACAAATTCCATTATTCCGACACTTAATACAATCAGTTGAAGCTCTGAAACACCAACCAAATCGATAATCTGAGCCAAAGTATGTGAACTTTCTTTGAGTAAATGAGTAGCTATATAAATAGAATCTGCATTCGAATGAGCGGCAAAAAATATCCAAGCAAACCCAACCAATACAAATGTAATAAAAGCATGGACTAATTTACTCAAAAAACCAATAAAATTTGAATCTGGAGCCTCGAGCAAGAGATATTTTTTCTGGAAATCCGATGAAATAATGGCAAAAACAGAATAAATCCCATGTAAAGCTCCCCAAATCACAAAATGCCAACTAGCCCCGTGCCATAAACCCGAAACCATGAATACCAAAAACAAATTGACATATCGTCGAATTTTAGCGACACGATTGCCACCCAGCGGAATATACAGATAATCACGAAACCAAGTAGAAAGAGAAATATGCCATCTTTTCCAAAACTCCGAAATTGTTTTGGAAAAATAAGGTCTATCAAAATTTTTCATCAATCGAAAACCCATCACCCTAGCCGAACCAATGGCAATATCGGAGTATCCCGAAAAATCACAATAGATTTGAATCGAAAAAAAGAGAGTTGCAATCCATAAAGGCAAACCTTGATACTCCAGCGGTTGCCCATATATTTTATTTACAAAGACTGATAATCTATCCGCAATGACGACCTTTTTGAACATTCCCCACAACATCAAACGCAAGCCCGACTTGGCATTTTCAAAATTAAAATCATGTTTTTCATAAAACTGATGCAATACATTCTGAGGTCTTTCAATTGGTCCTGCCACCAATTGCGGATAAAACATCACATAAAGAGCATAAATCCCAAAATGCCTTTCCGCCTTTTGATTGCCACGATAAACCTCTATGGTATAGCTCATTGCCTGAAAAGTATGAAAAGACAATCCAATAGGCAAAATTATATCCCAATTGGGCAACAAATGCTCTGGATTGATTCGAAAAAGAACGGTATTGAAATTATCTATAAAAAAATTATAATACTTGAAAACTGCCAGTACACCAATATTAGCAACCAAGCTCATAATCAGAGCAGATTTTCGACTTTTTCCTTTTGAATTCTCAATCCAAATCCCTGCCAGATAATCAATGATAATGGTAAAAAAGAGAATTAAAATATAGATGGGGACAAAGAAACTATAGAAAATACAACTCGCCAACAATAAATGAAACCAGCGAAAACGATGAGGGATGACAAAATAAATTAGAGTAACAATTGGAAAAAACAATAAAAACTCTACTGAATTGAATAACATAGAAAATCGAATTATAATTTATTTCACTTCAAAGTTCAAGTTTTATTTTATTTAAAAAAAATTTTCAGAAAAAAAATAGAGAAATAAAGCAAAAAGGCATACAAAATCGCTATTGTATGCCCTAAGAGATTATTTTTGTTCTTTGGCTAATTGTTCATTTTCTTCGTCGAGGTGTCGTTTGAGACTGCGACAAGTACTTTCTAGGATTTCAATCATTTTTTTATCCCCAGTGGCATCAGCAATCAATTGAGCAACATTACCCACCATGTCGATTGCAAAATGCTTCATCTCATCTACAGGCATCTCTTTTGTCCAAAGATTTATTCCCAATAGCCCCCGATGGTAGTGGTCCCAAACATTGATAGAAATTGCTTTGGTTTCGTTGATGCCCTCATTTGGATTTTCAGTTGCATCCCAAAAAATTTTATCAGGCACTCTGTTGTCGTCTAATTCAACAGTAAAATTAATTTCAGATTTTTTCATCTATTCAATTCAATTATTTTTTATACAATGATTTTTATCAAAAGATAGTTCAACCTTCCATAAAAAAAGCACTTGGAGGCTTCTCCAAGTGCCTGAATATCAACTTAATATAAATTATTTATTCGCTTCAGCAGCAATAAGATTCAGAGCAGAACCCGCTTTAAACCATCCGATTTGGCTTTCATTATAAGTATGATTCAATTTGATTTCATCTTTAGACCCATCTTTGTGATTCGCAACCAAAGTCAAAGGAACACCCTCTGCAAAAGTTGTCAAACCTAAGATATCAAACAAATCATCTTCTTGAATCAAATCATAATCTGCAGGGTTTGCGAAAGTTAAAGCCAACATACCTTGTTTTTTCAAGTTTGTTTCATGAATACGAGCAAACGAACGAACCACAATGGCACGTACCCCTAAGTGACGTGGCTCCATGGCAGCGTGTTCACGTGAAGACCCCTCACCATAGTTCTCGTCGCCTACCACGATACTACCTACACCAGCGGCTTTATAGGCACGTTGTACAGTAGGAACCTCGCCATATTCACCAGTCAATTGATTCTTAACGGTATTAGCTTTATCATTGACAAAGTTAATAGCCCCGATAAGAAGATTGTTTGAAATATTATCTAAGTGACCACGGTATTTCAACCAAGGACCAGCCATAGAAATATGGTCGGTAGTACATTTTCCTTTGGCTTTGATTAATAACTTCAAGCCCTGCAAATCCGTCCCTTCCCACGCTTTGAAAGGCTCTAATAATTGCAATCTATCAGATTTTGGACTAACAGCCACCTTCACTTTACTACCATCTTTTTTAGGCTTTTGGTATCCAGCATCCTTCACATCAAATCCCATTGGAGGCAATTCAGTTCCAAAAGGGTTCTCCAACTTCACTTGCTCCCCATTTTCATTCGTCAAGAAATCTTTTGCAGGGTTAAACGTCAAATCACCAGCGATGGCAAAAGCAGTCACAATCTCAGGAGAAGCCACAAACGCATGCGTATTTGGATTTCCATCCGCACGTTTCGCGAAATTTCTGTTGAAAGACGTAATGATTGAGTTTCTTTCACCTTTTTCTGCACCATGTCTTGCCCACTGCCCGATACAAGGA
>CAYUFZ010000331.1:0-3065 GCA_964444025.1 uncultured Emticicia sp. | reverse complement strand
CGGTGAGCGTTCCCGTAATAATTTTCTGATAATCCGAAATACCTTGTGCTTCTACTCGCTTTCTTTCGGCTTCTTGTTTTTCTTTTTGAAGAATAAACTGCATTTTTTGAGCTTCTTGTTCGGCATTTATTTTAGATTCGATTGTTTTTTTAACTGATTCAGGCAAATTGATATTTCGGACCAATAATTGTTCTAAAATCAATCCTCTCGATTTGAAGTCTGCCTCAATTGCCTTAAAAATTCTCCCTTGAAATTCGTCTCTTTTGGTTGAATACAAAGCCACCGCCTCGTAATATGCCGAAATATCCCTTATTCTTGTTCGGGTAACGGGTCTGACAATAACATTTTGATAATCAATGCCCAGCTTTCTCAAGATATTAGGAGCTTGTTCGGGCTGAATACGATACAGAACCGTTAAATCAATCACGACCTCTAAGCCATCAGAAGAAAGTACCCGAATGGCATCATCTCCTTCTTTTGAGCCTTCGTCATGTACGCCAGACATCGTATAATTTTGGGTGCGGGTATCAAATTCGGATACCTCTACCAAAGGATTGACCACATTCAGTCCGCTCGTTAGAATTCCATCTTGTACATTTCCAAATAAAGTCTGTACTCCGACTTTTCCCGCATCAATTTGTTTGACAATAGAAAAGAACAATCCGATGACAATGGCAAGGATGCCTGTGATTTGTAGCGGTTTTGCCAAATAAGCAATCTGAGCAGAAGAGCTGGCGACATATCTTCCAATAACAATAATTAAAACACCGATGATTAAAATAAACATATTCAAATAAGTTTAGAAGTTTTCTATATAAAAACTTAGGCAAACTTAGTGATTTTATTGAAAGAATAAATACTTTATAGATAAGCGGAAAAAAAACGAGAAGAAAATAGCAAAAACGAGGGCAAAAAAATAAAGGCGAAGCCAAAACTTCGCCTTTTGAGTTGACTCACCAGGATTCGAACCTAGAAAGACGGTACCAAAAACCGTAGTGTTACCATTACACCATGAGTCAATCCGTTAATGTGATGCAAAATTAATATTTTGATTTTAACAATGCAAATATTTTTCAAAAAAAATTATTGAGTGGCGGCTGCCCTTCTTAATTCCTCTAAAATAACTTCTTTCATCAACAATTTTCTTTTTTGGGTTTGGATATTTGATTGAGTCAATTTATCTGCTTCATATCCTTGCGAGATACCCTCATTGCTTTCAATCAAAAGCTTCAAATCAGCCCTTGCCCTAACCACGATATTTTCCATTTCACGGTATTTGGTCAAGACTTGTTGTTTTTCGCTCAAGTAATTAAAATTAGGCAATTTACGAGTTACTACTTTCATCAAATAGCTTAATTCGAATATTTTATCACAAGCAGCCCTAAACCTTTCAGCCACATTTCGGACAGCTAAATGAGCAGGGACTTTCACATTTTTCCATTCGTTAAGCAAAACTTTGGCACGTTCGGTAGCCGCAAATATATCCTTTGCTTCCGAGAGTCTTTCGGCCTCATCCATCATTTTTTGTTGAGCTTCTACCCTAGGATCGACTTTTACTTTAATTTGGATACCTTTGGCAGCACAATACTTTTCATAATAAGTAGTAGTGAGCTTTTTGAATCGTCTAAATTCATGTTTCAAACGTTTAGGCGGAACATCCCCGACGTTTTTCCATTCCGTCTGCAAACGTTTTAATTCTGCAAACGACAATTCCCAATTACCCATTCTAAAGAGCATTTCAGCACCTTTCACCAATTCGGCATATTTCTCCATTCTCTGAGAAATGATTCGATTTTGGTCTTCATAGAAAGCTTTACGTCTTTGATAAAAATCATCCAATACCTCTTTAAAGGTATTTTCGATTCTTTCTTGGTGCGGCTTATCCACCGGTCCAGTTCTAATCCATCGGGTTTTAATATCTTGGAGTCTATCCGCCACAATTGTCCAATCCACTTCCTCGACAGCCTCTTTGGCCTCTTCGATTAAAGCTTCTTTGATTGTCAGATTGTTAGACTGATTATCCACGATAAGTGAGCGAAGATATTCTTCTTGCTCATCCAATGTTTTGAGAAGCGGAATAAAGTCACCAATTCCGTCAAAATTCAGCAAACGTTTTCTTAGCTGCGTGAGTTTCGTCAGAAAAGACCCTTTGTTTTGGGCTTCAACAATTTCAGATTCCAATTGATTAACCTTATTCACAGCAATTTGATACCGGTTAATAAAATACTGAAACGCTTCCTCTTCTGTACGTTTAACTTCTCCTATTTGTCTGTCGGCCATATCTAAATAGCCCTTTAAGAATACCTTACCGTCTTTTATGTAAGCATATTCGTTTTCTAATGTTACGCCGTTCATAATAAAAAATCACATGGCTTGTGAGTTAGGGACTGTGGTTTATTTGGTAAAATTCGTTGTTTTTTTGTATTTTACAAACTGCTTTACCGATATTTGCGTAAAAATTTGCTAAAAGTAGCAAAAAATATGCAAACTGAAATCATTTTACAATAATTTATCATAAAATTTACATTCGAACTTTTCAAACAAGCAATTTTTCTTAAATAAATATCAATAATGAGCGAACAAATTATATTTTCAATGGAGCGAGTGAGTAAAATCATTCCCCCCAATCGTCAAATCTTAAAAAACATCTATCTTTCTTTTTTTTACGGAGCTAAAATCGGGGTATTGGGTCTGAATGGTGCTGGAAAATCCACTTTACTTAGAGTAATTGCCGGTATTGATAAAAATATCAATGGCGATGTGGTGTTTTCGCCTGGATATACCGTCGGAATGTTGGAGCAAGAGCCAACCCTCGACCCAAGCAAAACAGTCCGAGAAGTTGTCGAAGAAGGGGTACAAGAAATTGTAGATTTATTGAAAGAATTTGACCAAATCAACGAAGCTTTTGGCGACCCTGATGCTGATTTTGATACATTGCTTGCCCGACAAGGGGAAGTTCAGGAAAAGCTTGACAATTTTGATGCTTGGGAATTAGACACCCGCTTGGAAAGAGCCATGGATGCCCTGCGTTGCCCACCTGAAGATGCCATGATTGCCAATCTATC
>CAYUFZ010000330.1:0-3070 GCA_964444025.1 uncultured Emticicia sp. | reverse complement strand
AAAAGAACAAGAAGGTTTGGCATCGGGCATAGTTTTTACTGAAATTGACCATAATTATGTTAATCAAGTATCATACAAATATCAAAAACAAATAAACAGTATTTTTGATAAAAGGGACATTTGGACAGGTACAAATGGCGACACAGACAGGTATGGAAATCCATCTTCTGTATTCAACGAGTACATGACTCATGCTGTTTTTTGTATTTATGTCAAGGAGAATTATGACGAGCAAACAGCTAACAAAATCATAAAAAATAGAGTAAATTTGATGGTCGAGCAGAGAAAATACATCAAATTCAAGGAGTTCAATGACAAATTGCTTAGTTTGAGTGGCGGACGAAAAGCAAAAGATTTATACTCTGACATTTTGAATTGGGCAAGCACAGTTAAATAGTTAGAAATTTTCGACAACTACTCACTCGTGGACACATTCATCGGACGGACAAAAGCGGCTGCACCCAACATGGGTTTGTGTCAAGTGGGGGCGGACGGAATAAAACTCAATATTGGTAATTCTTTTGTACTTTTGTGCTTCTAAATCCGCCACTTCGCAAAGCCGCAAAACGTCAGGCTGTGAAAAAACTAAAAATGGGTTAATTTTAGGGCTGAAATTGAGCTTGAAAAACCCATATCGCTCTGAGAGTCCCTGTTTTTTGACCAACTTCCTTCAAAATATTCATAGAATATGCTAGTTTCTTTTTCGCTGAAATAATATACAAAAAATATCTTTCAACTCCTTTTTTCTTATCTTTGTTTTTTCACAGCCTGACGTTAGGCGTCAGGCTAAAAACAGCCCCTCAACTGAAAGTTTAGACGAAAAATGCTTTGATTTGTGATTTTTTCACTAATTTTGCACAAATTAAATGGACAATTATGCTAATTAGATTCACTTTAGAGAATTTTCTGTCATTTAAAGATAGAACTATATTTTCGATGATTCCAGGGAAGGGTACTTTAAAACAGAATCATAAAACTAAACCTCTAAAAGGTATAAGTACACTTAAAACGGCTGTAATTTTTGGTGCAAACGCTTCGGGAAAATCAAATTTAATTAAAGCAATTGAATTTGGAAAAGTATTAGTTTTAAGAGGAAATAAAAGTGAACAACCAATAAAATTCCAATCATTCAGACTAAATGCAAACTCATTATCAACAAATTCAAGGTTGGAATATGAAATTCAACATAAAGGTAAAAACTACGCCTATGGATTTGTTTTTAATTCAAAAGAAATAGTTGAAGAATGGTTATTTGAAACAACAAATAAAGCTGATATTAAAATATTTGAAAGAAATATCAACAATAAATTACAATTTGACATTGACACACTTTTTAAAAAAAACAGAAAGGAAGAACACCGTCAATTTTTAAAATTTATCGCTAAGGGGACACCCAATAATCAACTCTTTTTGACTGAAATTAGAACTCGTAAAGTAAAGGATAACGTAACTGATATAAACGATTTACTAAATGTTATTGATTGGTTTCAAAACACATTAAAAGTTGTTTTCCCTGATGATAAATATAATGAGGGAATAAAATCTGAACTGAAAGATGATTCTAAATTGCAAATTACATTTGAAGAATTATTGAAGTACTTTGATACAGGTATAAATGGAATTTGTTTAGAAAAAATAGATTTTGATTCTATAGAAATACCGTCAAGATTGATTGAAAAAATAAAGGATGACCTGTTAAGTTCAAAGTCTGAAAATGTCAGGACACTTTTATCAATTAATAATACTACTTACTTTATTTCAAAGTCAAATAATGATTTAACCGTTCATAAATTTATGACCCAACATAAAGTTGTGGGACAAACAAAGGCTGAATTGTTTGACACGAGCGATGAGTCTGATGGTACAAATAGAATAATTGATTTTATTCCATTAATTATAGACTTGCTTCAAGGGGACAATGTATTCATTATTGACGAGATGGAGCGTAGTCTTCACCCTAACCTTATATATGATTTATTAGATTTGTTTCTTGATAAAAGTGATAATATAAACAGCCAATTAATTCTGGCTAGTCACGAATCAAGTTTATTAACTCAAAAACTCTTGAGAAAAGATGAAATATGGTTTGTTGTAAAAGACAATGATGGAGCTAGTCATTTACATTCGCTTGAAGAGTACAATATTCGTTTTGATAAAGAAATCAGAAAAGATTATTTATTAGGCAGATTCAAAGCTATTCCTAGGCTTGGAAACAGAAATACATTAACCGTCTTACCTAATCAAAGCAATTAAATATGCCTAGACAACGTATTGAATTTATAAGGGAGAGTAATGTAACAGAACGAGAGAAATTATTTCTATTGGCATATGAAGGCAATGAAACAGAGCCAACTTATTTTGAAGCCTTAAAGAAAAATTATCGATTCAATAAAGATAGGATTGAAATTGTTTCTTTAAGAAGGGATGCTAAAGACACCAAAAGTGCACCTAAATATGTTTTTGAGAATCTTGAAAAAATTAAAGATGAGTATGATTTAGGCAATAATGATGAACTATGGATGATAATTGATAGAGACAGAAACGGAAAAAACATTGAAAAGTATAGTGAAAAATGTAAAACGACACCAAATTTTTATTTTGCCTTAAGTAATCCTTGTTTTGAATTTTGGCTACTTCTTCATTTGAAAGATACTACCGAATATACTGAAGATGAATTAAGTTTAATTTTTGAAAACCGAAAAGTAGGAAGAAAAAAAACATATTTAAAGAAACTTCTTAGCGACATATTGCCAGATGGTTATAATGAAGCTAATTTGAAACCAGAACGCTTTTTGCAACATATTGAAGATGCAATTTTTAGAGCAAAAAATATGAATGTTGATGGCGAAGATTATCCTAAAAATTTAGGCACAGACGTTTATAAACTGATTGAAAAAGTAATCCAATAAAAGCACGAAGGCATAACAGGCGTTTGGCAAAATGGCGGGTTCAGTGCAGGTTGACAGTTTTGTGTTCCGAAACCCGCCACATCGCCAAGCTGCAAACCGTTACCACCAATGCTAAAAAGACAGACGACACAGCAAGACAATGACTAAAAATGGACTCGACA
>CAYUFZ010000329.1:0-3072 GCA_964444025.1 uncultured Emticicia sp. | reverse complement strand
GGTATCCCGTCCTTTCAAACTATCTGAGGCAATGAATGTCAGATGTTTTCGTAAATCGTCTGTCGTAATCGATTCTGCATATTCTTTCGACTTATCTTGTGCCATCGATATTCCGAATGTCACTATCAGCAATAAAATAGTTGAGTTTAATTTCATGAATGAAATGAAGTTTAAATGATTTTTTGGTAAAAATATGTTCTTTTTGAGAATAATTGTACATTTGCGGTTTAATTTTTGCAAAAATGACTAAAGAAATCGCCTTAAAGAAATTTTTCGGATACGACTCTTTCCGACCTCTTCAATCGGATATCATTGACCACCTGCTCCAAAAAAAAGACTGCATGGTTCTCATGCCGACTGGTGGCGGAAAATCCTTGTGTTTTCAGATTCCTGCCATGCTACTTGAAGGAATGACATTGGTTATTTCTCCGCTGATTGCTTTGATGCAAGACCAAGTACAAGCCCTCGTCAATAATGGAATCTCGGCTGTGTTTTTGAATAGCTCGCAAGATTCTCTCCAACAACGACAAATCGAAGAAGATTGTCGTGAAGGCAAAATCAAGTTGCTGTATATTTCCCCTGAAAAATTATTCCACAACAACTATTTGGGATTTTTAAAAACCTTAGCTATCCAGCTTATTGCCGTCGATGAATCGCATTGTGTATCTACTTGGGGGCATGATTTCAGACCTGAATATACAAAATTGAATATTTTGAAAGAATCTTTCCCGACAACACCAATGATTGCCCTGACAGCTACCGCAGACAAGATAACTCGGAAAGATATTTTACAACAATTGGGCATTCCTGAAGCTCCAGTATTTATTTCTTCCTTCGACCGACCGAATTTAAGTCTAAATGTTCTCGCTGCCAGAAATCGTTTAAGAATCATTCAAGAATTTATTCAGGAAAGACCAAATCAATCGGGAATAATCTATTGTCTGAGCCGAAAAAACACCGAAGATGTTGCTAACGGACTCAATAAAGTTGGGATTCAGGCACTTGCCTATCATGCTGGCATGAGCAATACCAAACGAGCAGAAACACAAAATGCCTTTATTAATGACGAGGTACAAATCATCGTTGCGACCATCGCATTCGGCATGGGCATAGATAAATCAAATGTACGATTTGTAGTACATTATAATGTCCCATCAAATGTAGAAAGCTATTATCAAGAAATTGGACGGGCAGGAAGGGATGGACTTCCTTCCGAAACACTTTTATTCTACGGCTTCGGAGATTATATCATCCGAAAAGAAATGATAGGAAACTCTGAGCTTCCTGAGGCAATGAAAGAGTTACAGTTGGCAAAATTAGAACGGATGAAACAATTTGCCGAATCAGAAATCTGTCGTAGGAAAATATTGTTGAGCTATTTCAATGAACCTACCGAAAAAGATTGTGGCAATTGTGATGTGTGTCTAAATCCCCCGAAAAAATTTGATGCAACCGTCTTGGCACAAAAAGCCTTGTCTGCCATCTCTCGAACTGAGCAAAAAATTGCGATGGGTATGTTGATTGATGTTCTGAGGGGGTCTAAAAATAAATCAATTATTGAGCGAAAATACGACCAAATCAAAACTTTTGGTGTAGGAAAAGACCTAAAATACGAAGAATGGGCCGATTATATTACGCAAATGCTCAATTCTGGAGTTTTCGACATTGCCTACGACGAACACCACGCCTTAAAATTGAACAGCACTTCTCGAAAAGTTTTGAAAAATGAATTAGCTATCAATTTGGTTAAATTCGAGCCTTTTGATTCCAAATCTATCCATACCAAACAAAAAGAAAGCAAGCTCAAAGAAGGCGAAAAGGCAAAAGACAAACTTTTCAATGAATTACGAATGATTCGTAAAAAAATCTCAGACGAGCTGAATGTTCCGGCTTATACTATTTTTTCAGATGTTTCGCTAAGTGAAATGGCGATAAAACAGCCTATCAATCGTTTTCAGATGATGAATATTCCGGGTATGAGCGAACAAAAATACCATCGATACGGAGATGATTTTATCAATGCTATTTTAGATTACCAAAAAAATAATCCAGAAAATCGCCAAACCAAGCAAGCCAAAAGGGGTACCTACCTCGAAACTTTGGATTTATTTAACAATGGATTAACCATCCAACAAATTGCCAATAAAAGAAGTCTCAATCCTGTCACGATTGTCAGTCATTTGATTAAATTATTTCAGGATGGGCATCCTATTCCTTTACAAAATTTCATTTCAAAACAAGAATATGAAGCCATTTGCAAAAAAGCTATTGAATTAGGTCTGGAAGACGCAAAATATGCCAAACCATTATTCGAGGCTTTTGAAGGGAATATTCCTTATGAAAAATTAAGAATTGCTCTGGCAATCTGGGAGAAAGCAAATAAGCAATCAAATTTGTCTAAAACCGATTGAAAATCTTTTGAATAAATCTTAACTTGCCACACCATCGTTATTAATAGAAAAAATACATGAAAAAACTACTAAAAAACCTTACTTTTTGGGTATTACTTGCCATTGTGTCGGGGATTCTCTTGGGGCATTATTTCCCCGAAATCGCCCTTCGGCAAATCTTCGAAAAAAGCATAAAAATCAATCTTTATGTATCAGAATTTGAAATTAAGAATACCATCAGTGAATTTTTAAGCAGTATTTTTATCAGCTCTGTAAAAATCTTTATCAACCCCATTATATTTTTAACAATTACTTTGGGGATTATTTCGATGGGAGATTTAAAGAAAGTAGGAAAAGTGGGAGCAAAAGCCCTGCTTTATTTCGAGATAGTGACAACCCTTGCCCTGCTTATAGGTATTTTGGTAGCAAACCTCATCCAACCTGGAGAAGGAGTAGTAACCAACAATATCAGTGGTGGAGATATCAGCAAATATACCCAAAATGCTGCACAATTTAGCTGGTGGAAGTTTTTCATGGAAAACCTTACCTTGCAAGTGCTTGTTTTGGCAATTATTTGTGGAATTATATTTAGCAACTACAAAAAAAATGAAATCATTTCATGGCTAAGCCCTATTTCAAAAAAAATCTTTTGGGCATTGCATCAATTCATGTTATTCGCTCC
>CAYUFZ010000328.1:0-3073 GCA_964444025.1 uncultured Emticicia sp. | reverse complement strand
ACCCAGCAAACTAAGAAGTAGATTCTTCTTCATGTACATTTTAGTTTAGGTTATTGATTAATTATTAAATTGTCACAAAAATACTTAAAATATGAATTAATAAAACAGCATTTTTGCAAATTCTTGGTTTAAACATATAATATTTTTTATAATTAACGAAATATTTTTAAAGTTTTTTTGGTTTTTCTCCATTAATTCACTTTTAATATTAGTTAAGTACAACTACTCATAAAATTTTAATAATATAAGTAATTTCAAAATATTATATTGGTTAATTTACTTTAAACCAAATTTGCTTCAAAATTGTTTTTCAAATTAATAGTATTTTTAAATTCTTGAAAAAAAAATTAAAATTCTTTGAAAAATACAATTACACAAATTGCAACTTTCAAAGTTTTTGGGATTAAATTCTGTATTTTTACGACTAAATATTTACATTTGTCTATATCATTTTGAAAAATATAGACAAAAACTCTTCCTTCTCTCTGTCCGCTCTCTTACTAAACTCTTTTGAATGTAAAAAAAACAACACTCCCATAACTTGGCAAAAAAACATTTCAAAAATTGTATTTTATCAATATTAGTCATTCCGAACTATCCAACTATTTTTCAAAAAATCCATAATTGATTTGCTTGAGGAAAAGAGGTGTTTTGTTAAAAGAATATTAATTTTTTTTAAACAAGAAAGATATTAATACAATAATGGATTTTTTTTGTTTATTTTTTGTTTGTATTAATAATATATTTTGTAAATTATCAATCTTTGAAGCTTATATTGACCAAATCTATGAAAATCGGTATCGTTTGTTATCCAACATTTGGAGGTAGTGGGGTTGTTGCAACAGAATTGGGAAAAGGGCTTGCTAAACTTGGACACCAAATCCATTTCATTACTTATACCCAACCTGCCAGGCTTGATTTTTTTAATGAAAATATTTTTTACCACGAAGTAAATATTGCAACTTATCCGCTTTTTCAATATCCCCCTTACGAATCTGCTCTTGCCGGAAAAATGGTGGATGTCGTTAAATATGAAAAACTCGATCTTTTACACGTTCATTATGCGATTCCGCATGCCACTTCTGCTTTTTTGGCAAAACAAATATTGAAAGCCCAAGGTATTCATATACCTGTCATCACCACTTTGCATGGAACTGATATTACTATTGTTGGAAAAGATGCTTCGCTTGCTCCTGTCGTAACTTTCAGCATCAATGAATCTGACGGAGTCACAACTGTTTCGGATGATTTGAAAAAAGATACCTTAGAAGCATTTGAGATTCATCGCCCGATTCGTGTAATTCCTAATTTTGTGGATTTGGAGAGGTTTAAAAAACAGAAAAAAGAGCATTTCAAAAAAATAATATGCCCCAATAATGAAAAATTATTGGTTCATACCTCTAATTTTAGAAGGGTCAAACGCATCGATGATATCATTAAGGTATTTGCCAAACTTAGAACAGAGGTACCATGTAAGCTGCTTTTAGTGGGCGACGGGCCAGAACGTGGAGCCATCGAACAATTGAGTAGAGAGCTACACTTAGGCGAATGTGTGCGATTTCTTGGCAAATTAGATGCAGTGGAAGAGGTGCTATCAGTGGCAGATTTATTTTTGATGCCTTCTGAAAAAGAAAGTTTTGGATTAGCGGCTTTAGAAGCAATGGCTTGCGAAGTTCCTGTGATATCCTCTAATACCGGAGGCTTACCTGAATTGAATATTCATGGAAAAACAGGTTTTTTGAGTAATGTAGGAGATATTGACGATATGGTGAAAAATGCTTTATATATCTTAAATGATGCAAACTTACCTCAATTCAAAGAAAACGCCTTGGCAAGGGCAAAAGAATTCGACATCGCCCAAATAGTCCCTCAATATGAGCAATACTATGCTGAAATTTTAAATGGCAAATAAAAAAAGGAGTTTATTTTTGATTCAAAATAAACTCCCTCCCCTTTTATTTATTGTTTACTTTATAGTGTATTGATTGTCCGAGATACAAAGTTTGTCAAATCAGCCCCTGTCAGCATACCTTGGGCAAGCAAACCTAAATCATATAATTGCTTGGTCAAATTCTTTTGTTGAACTTCATCCTCAGTTTTCAAAATTTTGGCAATCAAGGTATGATTGGCATTGACGACTACATTGTTGCCCATTGGCATCATTCCAAACATATCTCCTTGTCCACTCACGCGTTGCATATCTCTCCATCGACGCATAAATTCAGGCTGAACAATCGTAACTGGTAGCTCATCAGGAGACAATGATTCGACTTGAATGGTATTATTAGCGGCTATTTCCTTAAATAATTCCTCTACTTTCTTCTTTTCCTCTTCATTTAAGACGCTTTCCAAATTCAGTCCTTTATCAATCAATTTATCTATACTTTCAGAATCCACACGCTTGAAAGTAACTTTTTCAAGCTTTGACTCCAAGTTATTGATAAAATGAGCATCCAAAGGCGAATCCAAAATCAATACATCATAACTACGTTTTTTGGCAGCTTGGATAAAGGCATCTTGTTGCTTGGTATCGTTGGCATACAAACAAACGAGTTTCTCATCTTTGTCTGTTTGGTTTTCCTTGATTTTCTCACGATACTCATCAATCGTGAAATACTCATTATCAACATTTTTAAGCAAAATAAAGTCTTTGGCTCTATCATAGAATTTTTCGTCGCTGATGATGCCATATTTCACAAAAATACCAACACTTTCCCATTTGTCTTCAAATCCTTTGCGGTCATTTTTGAAAATTTCGCTCAATTTATCAGCTACTTTCTTCGAAATATGTGTATTGATTTTTTTTACATTTCCGTCAGCTTGCAAATAGCTTCTCGATACATTCAATGGAATATCTGGTGAATCTATCACCCCATGAAGCATTTGTAAAAACTCCGGAACAACATCTTTTACATCATCTGTAATAAATACCTGACGACTATACAATTGTACTTTATCTCTGTTGAGTTGGAAATCCTTTTTGATTTTTGGAAAATATAATACTCCAGTCAAATTGAATGGATAATCGACATTCAGGTGAATCCAGAATAAAGGGTCTTCACTAAAAGGATAA
>CAYUFZ010000327.1:0-3083 GCA_964444025.1 uncultured Emticicia sp. | reverse complement strand
ACTGTTCGTATCCCGACAGTAGGCGGACATTCGGAGTCTGTCAATATTGAGTTTGAAAATGATTTTGATTTAGATGAAGTTCGTCAATTATTAGCTCAAACAGAGGGCGTGATAGTGCAAGATGACCCTAAAAACTTTGTATATCCAATGCCGATTAACTCACATGGAAAAGATGAAGTATTTGTAGGACGTATCAGAAGAGATGAATCTCAAAAAAATACATTGAACCTTTGGGTTGTAGCAGATAATTTGCGTAAAGGTGCTGCAACCAATGCTGTACAAATTGCAGAGTATATGCTTAAAGCAGGTTTGTTGGCGTAATGGTATCTAAAATTCTTTAGGAAGGCTGTCGTGATTCACGACAGCCTTTTTTTGTTATTTTTTGACTGATAAAACGACTACCGAAAAAGCAGGTATTGAGATTTTGATGGTACTATTTTCTAATTTAGCTCCCGAAAAATTTTTGATACTTACCTTGTTTGCCTGTTCAAAAGTATTGTGGTCGCTAATTTTTTCAGAACTTAATATTTGTCCCGAAACTTTAGAGAAATCTTCGCCTCTCAGGTGCAATACAATCTCATGTGTTTTGCTGTAATCGATATTTGTCAGGGAAATATTTACATTACCGTTTGCATCTTTGGAAGCAGATGCCGAAACTGCCGGTAATTTTTTTCCTTCAAATTCGTACGAAGGAGATTCCATCTGAATAGGAATAAGTGCTGCATCTTGATGCACGTTATACATTTTCATGACGTGATAGGTGGGAGTCAACAACATTTTTTCCTCGTTTGTAAGAATAACCGCTTGTAAAACATTGACGATTTGTGCTAAATTGGCACCACGAACTCTATCCGCATGATTATTAAATATATTGAGGGTTAATCCTGCAATCATGGCATCACGCATGGTATTTTGTTGGTACAAAAATCCTGGATTTGTGCCTGGCTCCACATTATACCATCCTCCCCATTCATCTACAATCAAGGCTATTTTTTTCTGTGGGTCATATTTGTCCATGATTGTGCTGTGGCGAGTCACAAACTCTTCCATTTTCCAAGCTTCTTCCATTGTTTTGAAGTATTGTGCTTGGTTGAAATGAACCGAGGGACCTTTTTCTTCCCAGCTTAAAACAGAATAATGATGCAAAGCAACGCCATCGACCATTTGGTGTGGAATGTTCTTCATGAGTGTTTCAGTCCAAGCATATTCTCCATCACTTGCTCCAGAGGCGATTCTAAATAATTTTGCCTCATTGGTCCAACCCGTCATAAATGTAGCATATTGACGATAAATATTGGAATAATAGTCGGCAGTCATATTTCCGCCACATCCCCATGCTTCGTTTCCAACTCCCCACATTTTTACATTCCAAGGCTTTTCTCTGCCATTTTTTTTACGTAATTCCGCCATTGGACTTCCTCCGGGATGGTTCACATAAGTAACCCAATCGGACAAGTCTTTTACTGTTCCGCTACCAACATTTCCAGCCAAATAAGGCTCCGCCCCGATTCTTTCGCAAAGGTCGAGAAAATCATGCGTACCGAAACTATTATCTTCGGTTACTCCACCCCACCATACATTGACCATTTTGGGACGATTTTCTTTTGGACCAATACCGTCTTTCCACTGATAAGCATCTGCAAAACAACCTCCCGGCCAGCGAAGATTAGGTACTTTTAATTCCCGGAGAGCCTGAATGACATCATTTCGGACTCCAGCAGTATTAGGGATTTTGGTGTTGTTTTCGCCTACATAAATCCCTCCGTAGATACATCTGCCTAAATGTTCTGCAAAATGACCATAAATGTGCTTATTGATTTTGCTTTTTGCCAAATCGGTATTGAGTGTGATTTGTGTCTGTGCCAGGGCATTAAATGTCAGAAATCCTAAAATGAAGGCATTAAAGATATTTTTTTTCACGTTTTAAAATGGTTTTGAATGAATATTGAAATATTAAATTTTGTAATTGAGTAACTTGTAAAATTTATTTTGTGTTTGAAGCCCATTCATTTTTTAAGAAAAGAAATACACAATTGTCTCTTCTTAGAAGGATTGCTTCTTTAATATTTGATGATGAGTATCATTCAAAAAATAAATCTAAAAAATAACTTTCCTTAGCGAAAAATAGAGGTCTATGGATATATTTGATTCAATCCAAAACAATACCTTGTATAGACAAAATTGCCAAATATGTCGATTTATCTCCCAAATTTTGCAAAAAATGAAAAATAGTGTTTATTTTGTGCTTCAACTAAAGGAATTAACTTTTTTTAGTCACAGCAAAAGTTGTTTAGGTTCATCGGGGGATATTTTATCCCCCAATGCCTTTTTAGTCAACTCTGGGATAAATTAATCCGATTTCTTGCCTAATATCGTCCAATAAACTTATCAATTTAACACTCATCGACAGTGGCATGAGGTCGCTTTCTTTCTTATTTTGGAGCAAACACTCCACTACTTCCTGAGCCTCGAAGTTATACCCGAAAGTCTTTCTTGGAAAGATTAACACTTGTTCCTCTTCATCATTCTTTTTAAGTATCATTTGTGTTGCCTCCATAAATCTGCCCACTATTTGGATGTATCCTTTGTCGCCATAGATGAAAGCTTCGGTACGAGTTTGAGCAGAAATACTACAATTTAGTAAAGCAGTAGCCTGATTTTTATATTGTAACAAAATGCTTGTAGTAGCATCAACGTTGGTGGGAGTGAAGGCAGCAAGAGCCTTGATTTTAATGGGATATCCCAAAAGCAATAAGCTGAGATAAATGGGATAAATGCCAATATCCAACAAGGCACCTCCTCCTAAATCTGGGTTAAAAAGGCGAGAATTTGGGTCGAAATTGGCAGGAAATCCAAAGTCAGCATGAATTGTTTTGATTTCCCCTATTTCCCCATCACGAATCAAATCCAATGTTTTTTGGATAGCAGGAATAAACCTTGTCCACATGGCTTCCATCAAAAAAACATCATGACGCTGTGCTGCATCAATCATCTTTTGTACTTGCCTTAAATTCATGGCGAAAGGTTTTTCGCATAAAACCGGAATACCTTTTTCTAAGCATAAAATGGCATGTTCGGCATGA
>CAYUFZ010000326.1:0-3091 GCA_964444025.1 uncultured Emticicia sp. | reverse complement strand
AAAATCAAAAAAGAATCTTCTGATAGATAAAATCATTTGTTTTATACCTCTAATCATCTGTAAGCGTTTCTCGACATGAAAATCATCCTCAATTTACTATTATTTATCTCAATTGTTGGGATAAGCTCTTGTTCTAAAAGTGGAACTAAAGCCCTTGAAAAAGGGAATTATCTTGAAGCTGTCCTACAATCGACAGAAAAACTTCGCAAAGATTCGGACAATCAAAGTGCCGCAGAAGTGCTGCCTATTGCTTATAATAATGCCAAAAATCAACTTTTGGGAGAAATTGGAAGATTCTCCTCTAGTGGTATGGGGTTTCGTTGGGAAGCAATTTTTGATAATTATCAAAAATTAACTACCATGAAAAATAAAATTGAATCATGCCCAGCATGTATAAGATTGGTTAATCCGCAAAATTTCAATCAAGAATTAGAGGAAGCAAGGGAAAAAGCTGCCAATGAACGCTATCTTGCGGCACAGCAACTCATGAGCTACTCTTCTATTTCCAAAAATACTGCTAGAGAAGCTTACAATCATTTGAGTAAATTAATGGAATATTATCCAAATTTCCAAAACTCTAACAACTTGGCAGAGAAAGCTTTATTTCTTGCCTCTTATCATATCGTGGTTGAACAACCCAAAATAAACTCCCGGATTTATCAATATAGCAACGAATATTTCCAAGATAAAATCAATGAATTTCTTCAGACCAACAGAAGATTGAATAAATTTGTAAGATTTTATGCTCCCGACGAAATTCGTAGCATGAAAATCAACCCCGACCAAGCCATTCGACTAGAAATTTTGGATTTTGTTGTTGGAGAAACCAATCTACAATCGGAAAAACTAAACCTCATCAGCAAAGATAGCGTCAAAACAGGCGAAGTCACAATCAATGGTCGGAAAATCCCTGCATACGGCAAAGTAAAAGCCCAATTTACTAAATTTCACAAAGTAGTTTCTTCTAGGGGTGTTTTACTATTTGAAGTATATGATTTATTGACAAAAAAGACCATACACAGAGAGGAAATAGGAGGCAACTACAATTGGGTCAATGATTGGGCAAATTTTAATGGAGACGAAAGAGCGTTGAGTTCCTCAGAACTTAATTTATGTAAAAATAGAGAATTAGCTCCTCCTCCAGCACAACAAATGTTTGTGGAATTTACCAAGCCTATCTACGACCAAGTAACCTCAAAAATCAGAAGATTTTATTCCAATTATTAATAAACAAAATCGGTCGGTTTTTATGCCGACCGATTTTGTTTTTATCCTGTAATTTTCAATTTCTGTCCTTTTTTCACTGCATTTGTCCGAAGACCATTCATTTTCTTTAACTTTTCAATTGAAATACCACCATATCTTTGAGAAATACTCCACAAGGTATCCCCTCTTTGAACAATGTGATACTTGGGTTTATTTTTCTCTATTTCTCTTCTGAGCCTATTTTCATTTTTGATATTTTTATCTGCCCCAATATCATCCCCGCCATCATCTAAAATAAGTAGCCTTTGACCAACCATAATTTTAGAAGATTTTAGCTTATTCCACACCTTGATATCATACATATCAACATCAAATTTATCCGCTACTTTGTTCAGGACATCCCCTCTTCTGACAACATAATATCTTTTCTTAACTTTTCTAATTTTCTTAACATCTTCATCCAATTTTACAGGTTCTGCCGGCTCATCCGATTGATTATCAGAAGCATAACCCGCATTATCTCCAATAATCACCACACCAGACTCCTCATTATTTTTATCCGAATTTGTAGCCAGAATAGGTTGAAACTCACTTCTTCGTTGGGCCGAATCCAAAATCATCTGACGATTAGCATCAAAATAAGCATAGTTAGAAGCTGGAATTTTAAGTTCAAAACCACGATAATGAGAAGGCAAAACTCCTTTCAATATAGAAGGATTTAATTTTTGAATGTCATCCAGCGAAACGCCACTCAAACTAGAAAAAGTTTCAATGTCCAAAAATCCATCAATGACAACTGTTTCGGTAGGAACAGGCTCCATCACTTCCTCTGGAAATATTCCATATTCACCAGCAAAATTCATCATATACATAATTGCAGTAAATTGAGGCACATAAGCCCGGGTATCACGATGCAAAAAAGGATGTAATTGCCAATAATCAGTAATATTCCCTGCCCTTCTGATAGCACGACGTAAATTGCCTGGGCCTGTATTATAAGATGCCAATACCAATTCCCAATCGCCAAAAATATTATATAATTGTCTAAAATATTTACACGCCGCCTCGGTAGATTTTTCGATATCCATTCTATCATCTACAAATTCATCGACTCTCAAACCGAAATCCCTCCCCGTTGGCTTCATAAATTGCCATAAGCCAACCGCTTTGGCATGTGATATAGCCTTAGGATTCAGTCCAGATTCGAGCATCGACAGATATTTCAATTCATCGGGCATATTATATTTTGCCAAATATTTCTCAAATGTAGGAAAATAGAAATTTTTCCTTTCGAGCATTTTTTTGGTAAAACTAGGCTTTTTAAAAATAAAGTAATCAACAAAGCTATGTACAATCGAATTGTATTGTAAAGGAATAGAGCGTTGCATTTTTTGAAAACCCTCTCTCACTTTATTGACATCAGCCGTAGCGATATACTCTTCTTCAGCAGGAATTTCCTCAAGCATATTTTGGTCTTGAGAGATGATTACAGCCTCTTCAGGGATTACATTTTGTGCATTTGCCAGCAATGTTACACCACTGAAAATACTAGAGATGATGATTGTTTTAAACTTTATTTTCATGATGGTAAATTTGAGCGAATTGCGTGATGGCTTTTCGCTGTTTTTTTAATATTAGGAAATCAATCTGTCAAAAATAAATCAAAGTGTTTAAAAATCAAACAAATGAATACATAAATTGACACTCAGATAAAAATCAAAAATCAGAAATATTTACTATTCAATGGATTTGGCAAATGCCAACATATTAGCCTCATCAAAATTCTTGCCAAGAATTTGAAAACCTATGGGTAAACCAACATTATTTTTTCCATTAGGGATAGAAATGGCAGGATTTCCGACCACATTCGCTTGTACAGTAAAAA
>CAYUFZ010000325.1:0-3099 GCA_964444025.1 uncultured Emticicia sp. | reverse complement strand
CAATTGTCGAAAAAATGCTAATCCGGTGAATATAAAATTACCCTTTCCATATTTGCTATATAAAACACTGCCTTCTTGCTCGGTTTCATTGGCATCATTCATAGAAAAAATGGTTTGGTACTGATTACTCCATTTATCGGCAAAGTATAGCCCTCGTTCTTGTGTCCAATTTTCAAAATCTTTTGCATCAATTTTATTTGGAGTATTCAATAATGGATGACTAGGATTGATGAATTTCACTGTTGCTGTCTCGTCGGTTACCCTTCCTCTGCCAATGGAGAATGGAAATGGCCCAATTTCTTTTACTTTAGAAACACCATAAAAGGCATTTGTTTGGTATTGAACAACTACATTTCCCCCATTTTTTACATAATCCATCAATTTTTCCTGAAAATACTTTAAATGCTCTTCGGTATTATATGCCCTCACTCCGATAATAATGGCATCAAAATTGTCTAATTTATTCGCTAATTCGCTTTCTGTCAGCATCGTAACTTGATAGCCGATTTGTTGAAGAGCTGCCGGAACTTCATCGCCGGCTCCAGCAATATAACCTATTTTGGTACCTTTTTTCTTCAAATCTATCCGAATTACTTTCGTCTCAGAAGGAGGGAAAAGTGTGAGCGTTGGAATATGTTTATAATCAATACTCGCAATACCTCGTGAAAACTCTCCATTATCTGTCGTAGCCACTGCCCGAATGTTGCTTTCTGAAGCCTGGGCAGATGGATTTACCCAAAAACTGATTTTCTTTTCTTGATATTTTTCGTTGATTTCAAAATCTTGAATGGCAGGACTCACTTTCCAAGACTGAGGCACTTCCAATTTAACTTTTCCTTTGATATTTTTTCCAGCACTTTTTAGACTGACAATGACTTCTTTTGGAGAATTATCGGCAAAGGCATATACCTTTTCGGCAATTGTGGCAGTAATTTCTGGTCTTATCTCAAAATACTTATAAATCTCTCCGTCAGAAGGTTCGACAAACTTATAAGTTAATGGAGTTTCATAACTAAAATTTTGTCCTTCTATGGTCAATTCAAAAGTGCAATTGACTGCCGCTGGCTTCATTGGCAAACCACGCAATAATTGGTTATCGACTTTATAAAACCCCTTTTCTTTCTTTTCTTCCAACCAATAGGGTTGAGAAATGGGCATATTTTTGGGTATTTTTAGGTCGAAACCAATATTAATGGCATCGTTATTGGCTAATTTGAGATGAAAGCTCGAATCTTGCTTGGCTTCTTTAAATGCAATTTTATTTAATATAATCGATACATCAGAGCGACTCACCAGATTCACATTGACCTTGATAATATCTCCTGGAGCGACCGAAAAATCAGTTGGATTGGCTTCTAACCAAACACCCGAACAAGCTAAAATCAATTCTTTTACTTCTTTTTTCTTATATTCTGTCCAAACATTGGTTGGGAGCTTGGCAATGGCTTGATAAATTTGGATTAATTCATTGACCGAAGCAGAGGGATTTTCAGGTTTAAAATGCTCGTATAGGCTTTTTATCATTTCTTCTATGTGTTTCCCTCCCTCAATTCTGTTCCAAGTAAGGTCAATTTCATCAAAAAGGTCATTTTTTGCTTCAATTCCAGCTTTATGGAGGGCATAATCGACTCGTTGGTTTCGAGTTTTTGCAGAGCCGAATCCTAGACTTTTATGCATACTACGAGCTTCTGCGGCAATTTCGGTATAGGCTTTACCCAAAAGTGGGTTGAAATTGCCAAGCTGAATTTTTACATAACTTCCTTCGGGGACATTATTTTGGAAATTGGGAGAAAAAGAGTTCCAAACCAATCGTGTGGCTTTCCAAGGTTTTACGTAAGCGAGTTGCTCTGGAAACTTAGTCGGGTCTGCTGCAGCCAAAAAGGCTTCTTCGGATAGTACTGCGGAGGCAGAGTGATGCCCGTGTCCAGCACGATTGTCTGGGGGAAAACGATTGACAATGACATCGGGTTGGAAGCTTCTGATTCGCCAAACCAAATCGGACAAAATCTGTTCTTTTCCCCAAGTAGCGAGAGCTTCGTCGGTCGTTTTGGTGAAACCAAAATCGTTTGCACGAGTAAAATATTGCTCACCGCCATCAATACTTCTTGCCCCTAAAAGTTCATGGGTTCTTAAAAGTCCGACATATTCATTTTGCTCAGAACCGATAAGATTCTGTCCTCCGTCTCCTCGAGTCATGGCAATATATCCCGCTCGAACTTTCTTTTCTTTGGATAGCCAAGTAAGAAATAATGTATTTTCATCGTCCGGGTGAGCGGCTACATACAAGACATTTCCAACCACTTTTAATCGTTGAATGGCTTGTAAAATTTCACCCGTATTCATTTGTTTGGTTTGTCCGAAAGCACTTAAATTTAGGACAAGTAAGAGTAAAATACTGATTTTTTTCATGAAATAGATGGGATTTGAGTTTTTTAGCAAATAAAATACCTAAAAATTAGATTTCATAATCAAATAATGAATCATTTTAGGATTCTAAGCCTAATAGGGTAGAAAAATACCCATAGTAATCAATAGCTAAACTGTACTGATATTGCCAAGCCTGTCAAACGATTCTCACTTTGACAGGATTTTCGTGAATATAAACCAATTTTTGTTTGATAAATTTATCACTGAAAATCTACATAGGATGTATTCCTTCCTGCCAAAATTTGTAGGTCATACGTTTATCGTACCTACCTGCAAACTCAAATCTATCTAACATCCATTCTCTGCGACTTTCTGAAATTTCTTTAATTGTTTCAATTATCTTCTTTGAAGTAAACTTTTTAAAGTCCCTCGTAATTGCAGCTAAATCTCCTATTTTTATCAGGTTGGTACAGTAAACTAGTATCTGTAACAAATCAAGAAGTATTGACTAAAGATAATGTTGCATTACGATTTTCGTTTAATATTCTTTATAAAATAGTTGATGGACAAAAATTATTGACACAATTTTCTTTGGACAGACAAACTTCATATATTATTCTTGAATTGGAACAACGAATTTGCAACACTGTTCAAGTGTTTTTAAGAAACAGAATAGCAGAAATGGACAGCGAAACTTTAAATGAAAAAAGAAATGAATTAACAGAATTCAAG
>CAYUFZ010000324.1:0-3129 GCA_964444025.1 uncultured Emticicia sp. | reverse complement strand
AAAAATTAAGTGCTTTATAGTTAATTAATTAAATAAACGATACACTCAAATTGGGCAAATTCGATTCCCGTCCTCGGTACTATCTATTTTGAAAAAACAAAGTAGAAAAAATCCAAACAAAAGAGTGTAACACGTTAATAATAAACGTTTTGCACTCTTTTTTATTTTTAAAATCCCCTCTAAATTATTAGTTATTTAGCTTAAAAGTATCAGAATTTGAAAAACATACAAGCAAATAATTATCCACGACATATAAAGAGTCAAAAAGCTCTATAAAAAGCAAAATTGAATATATCAAGTTTGTAAAGCATTGACAAGTCTCCTATTAAATCTATAGTTTTTAGTATAAAAGGCAAAGAGATTAAGGGCAATGAATACCAATCACTGGAATACTCAATAGCTGATTCGCCAAAATTGGTTTAAAACATTAAGCTCCCATCTAAATCCCCCATTCTTGTTTAGTACATAGTGGTTTTATCATTGAATTTCATTTCTTAGTTGAATCTTTTCTAAAAAAACACTAAAAAGAGTATAAAACGCTAAAAATTATACAACCTATATACTTTAAAGAGAATGTCCAATTATTCCGAACATATATTAAAATATATCTTAAACTATCTCTAATAAGTTCATTTCAATGAAAAAAATAATCTACTTTTGCCTATTTTTACCATCTACCTTGCTAGCTCAAGTTTTGGTTATTGATCAAAAAATTTCTAGTGATTCGTTAAAGAAAAATTATATTCTAGCCGGAACTTTTAGTTTAAATTCAGACAAACAAAAAAACAATGTCACTGAATTTAATTCAAGCTTTGAATATGACCGAATTTTCTCAAATCATTATGCACTGATTAGTTCAATAAAAAGTGATTTAACTAGTAATGGAAAAAAATTAATTCAAAACGAGGGAGTGGTTCAAGTTAGGTTTAGAGACAACGATACTCGAAAATTTAGTCCAGAATTATTTTTGCAATACCAATGGAATGGGGCGTGGGGAATGATCAATAGATTTTTACAAGGAGTTAATTTGAGAGAATCTTGGATAGAAAAAAACAGGTTTACGCTCATCACTGCTACAGGGGTTTTTCGTGAAGTAGAGAGATGGAATTGGGCTGGTGTAAATGAAAAACTAATCCCTCCTGATGCCCCCATAATCAAAAAGGATATATTCAGACTTAATACTTACGCCAAATCGACGATTCAACTATCTAAAAATGTCGATTTCTCTGCAATTACTCTATTACAATTTCCCCTGACCTCTGCTTTCAGTAAACCAAGGTGGTTTTGGGATTGCAACTTAAATTTAGCCGTCTCCAAACATCTAAATTTCCAAATCCATTATGACCACATGTTTGACTCAAACCGAGTTGTGCCTATTTCAAATTATTACTACAGCGTTTCTACGGGTATTCAAATTATATTATAATGACAATGATGATAAATATAATTGTCTCAATGATTGACCAACTTTTACGATTGACCCCATTTTTACGCAAAGAAATATTCAAATAAAACAAAAATGCCTCATAATTTCTTATGAGGCATTGACGATTCTAAACGCATAGATTTGTGACCCTAAGGGGAATCGAACCCCTGTTTAATCCGTGAAAGGGACTTGTCCTAACCGCTAGACGATAGGGCCGGCTGGTTCCATTTATCGTCTGCGTTGTTGTATCGTGGTGCAAAAGTACTACAAAGATTTTATAATGCAATAGCTTTGTATAAAAAAATATAAAATTCTTTAATAAATTACATCAAAACTTGTTTTTATTCTAAAATTAACAAAATTTACTGAAAAAACATATTTTCCTGAATCTCCCTAAGAAAGTTTTTTTATCTTTGAATTCATTTATCAAACGAAAACCTTACCAATCAAACATGAAGAAAATACTATTTTTAGTTCTAGTGGCCCTCTCCATTGGATCTATTCAAGCACAAAACATACAAACTCCAGACGAATATCTGGGATATACTTTAGGTAGCAAATTTAGCTTCCACCATAAAATCGTTGAATATTGCAAATATCTTGCCGACAAAAATCCGACAAAAGTGAAAATGATAGATTATGGCAAAACATTTGAAGGTCGTCCTTTGATGGTTGCCGTGATTGCCTCTCCAGAGAATTTGAAAAATATTGAAGAAATTAGAAAAAACAACCTAAGAAATATTGGACTTTTAGAGGGGAAATCAGATAACAAAATACCTGCCATTGCTTGGCTTAGCTACAATGTACACGGAAATGAAGCAGTAAGCTCGGAAGCCGTCTTGAAGGTTATGTACGAATTGCTAAATACACAAAATACCCTCACACAAAATATTCTAAAAAACACAGTTGTCATCCTCGACCCTTGTATCAATCCAGATGGAAGAGACCGCTATGCTCAATGGTATAATCGGGTTTCCAATCAAGGAGGAAATCCTGACCCATTTGCTACCGAACATAAAGAACCATGGCCAGGCGGACGTTTTTCGCATTATCTTTTTGACCCCAACAGAGATTGGGCATGGCAAACACAAGAAATTTCTCAACAAAGATTGCGATTGTATAATCAATGGATGCCCCATCTACACGCCGACTTCCATGAAATGGGTATCGACAGACCTTATTATTTTCCGCCATCAGCCAAACCCTACCACGAGGACTTGAGTCAATGGCAAAGAAAGTTTCAGCAAATTTTAGGCGATTACAGCAAAAAGTACTTTGATAGCAATTATTGGCTCTATTTTTCAAAGGAAAATTACGATTTGCTTTATCCAAGCTACGGAGATACTTACCCTTCTTACAACGTTGCCATAGGCATGACATTCGAACAAGGAGGCGGCGGTCCGGCAGGATTGGCGATTGCTAAAGAAGATGGAGACACCCTAACACTCGCTCAAAGAATCAGCCACCATTTCGCTACAAGTATGGGTACATTAGAAGCAATTTCAACACATGCAGACCAGACCATAGGCGAATTTAATAAATTCTTCACAGATAAAACTCAAAATGGATACGGCACCTACAAGACATTCATCTTCAAAAGCAGAGGAGATGAGTCAAAAATCAATGCCTTGACTAACCTAATGGATAAGCTTCAAATTCAATATACTTTTGCTCAAAAAGAGGCTCAAAATACCGGCTTCAGT
>CAYUFZ010000323.1:0-3138 GCA_964444025.1 uncultured Emticicia sp. | reverse complement strand
CCAGCATGTCTTTTCCGTCGGTTGTTTTCACCATTCGTTTTTCGGTTCTGCTCGGTTTGATGCCGGCATAAAATGCGTCATTAGCGCTCGAAAGTTTGGTGAAAACCCCTTTGTCAATTGAAACAGAAAAGATTTCCGACGCGCGATTCATGTCATTTCGCTGAACAATCAGGTTTTTTCCCGATTCAGCCACAATCGTATTCACATCAAAATCACCCTTTGTGATTTGAATTAATTTTTCGCCAATTTTAAAGTCCCTCGTAAAAGTCAATTCGGTTGCTTCATTAGCTCCTGTTCTCCAAAGTTTGCCATAAGGTACAATATTGCCAAAGATTTCTCTTCCTTTTTTCAATGGTTGTCCATAAGTACACTTGATGTACTGATTTTCATTTGTTTTGAGATTAGCAATGACAATAGGGGAGTACCTCACTTGTGGTTTGATAATACTATCGGATTTTGCATGTCCGAGATGCCCCCATAAAATAAATACTACATAAATTGAAGAATATTTCATATTTTAGCGAAAGTTTTAATTGTCAATTATATTTCAATCATTATTTAATTTTGGTAACGAAAAAAAATGGAAAAACTTATATCAAAAAAGCTTGGATTTGATGAAATTTTTATGAACTTAGCCGAAAATTTGGCTTTGAAATCTCATTGTGTCAAAGCTCAGGTTGGGGCAGTTCTTACCAAAGATACACGTATCATTTCAATTGGATATAATGGCCCCCCAGCGGGTACACACAATTGTGACCAAGAATTTCCGGAGGATGGTTGTCCGAGGGATTCAAAAGGGAGTTGTTCGTTGGCATTGCATGCAGAACAAAATGCAATTTTATATGCCTCGAAAAACGGAGCAAACATCGAAGGTTCTACTTTGTATGTAACCCTCTCTCCATGCATTGCTTGTGCGAGGGTCATCTATTCGATGAAAATTACGAAAGTGATATATCTGAAATCCTACGCACAATACAAGGGCATTGCCTTAGATGAGGGCGTAGAATTTCTTAAAAAATTTGGTGTCGAGGTGGTACAATATGTTTATTAGTGATTGACTCCTCCAACTCCGTGTACGTGTCCATGCTCAAGCTCGCTTGGGCTTGCTTCTCTAATATTGACAATTTTTCCTTTAAAATGTAAATCTTGACCAGCAAGTGGGTGGTTGAAATCAAGAACAACGATGTCTTGATTGACTTCAATCACTCTGCCTTGCAATTTACTACCTTCACCATCGCTGAACGGAATGAAATTGCCTAATTCCAGCATCCCTTCGGGTATTTGTCCATCTTCAATTTGAAACTCAGAAATTGGAAAATCGACTATGGCTTCTTCGTCGTATAAGCCATAGCTGTCATCGCTACTGATTGTAAACTCAAAACTTTGCCCGATTGTCATTCCTAAAATATTTTTCTCGAATGCTTCAGGTAAGCCACTCAAACCATAAATAACCATCATTGGCTCGTCGTCTGGGACAATTTCAACGATTTCTTTTTCATCTGAACCGACACTCAGCTCATAACTGATTCCTATTACTTTATTATCTTCAATTTTCATTGTATTTTGATGATGATTAATGTTTTGTAGCTTTAATTGATAAAAAATAAGTATAAATATACCCAATCAATGGAGATTTTTATAACTTTGTTACAAACCTACGAATATTCAATTAGTTAATGAATTATTTAGCTCATTTATTTCTTTCCGGACAAAATGATGAAATTTTAGTTGGGAATTTGCTTGGGGATTTTGTGATTGGTAGTATCGACCATGAAAGAAATAACTATCTGACTACGCCTCTAAAAAAGGGTGTACACTTGCATCGTCTGATAGATTCGTTCGCTGATAATCACAACATGACGAGAGAATGTAATAAAAAGCTGCATCATCAATACCATAAATATGCAGGTGTATTGGTTGATATTTTTTTTGACCATTACTTGGCCATTGTGCATGTCCTTTGGAGCACAGCACTAATTACCCATTATTAATTAACAAAAATATGACAATTGATGACTCAAGGGGTTTTGGGGTTTTGGGGTAAACATTGGGAGCGTTTTTCGGATGAAAAATTTGAAGTCTTTCGTTTAAGAACGTATCGGGCTTTTGATTCTTTTGAATATCTATTGCCAGTAAAAATGTATCATCTTGTTGATTCAATGAAAAAACATGATTGGCTGAAAAATTACTCCGAACATTGGGGCGTGGAAAAAGCATTGTTGAATATCGCAAAACGAACCAAACACCATGTTCCACTTCAGTTGGCTATGTCTGAATTTTTAGAGCATTATTATTTTTTTGAGAATAATTTTTTAGTTTTCTTTCCTGAAATTATTCGGATGTGTAATGAGTTTTTGCAAAGTGAGGGTTATTCTCCTGTTAATTGATATTTTTGTATTATGAATGAAGTACTAAAGCAAATAAAAAAGAAAGATTTAAAGCCTCTATATTTTCTACATGGAGAAGAACAATATTTTATCGAAGAGGTGGTGGAGAAAATACAGGATTTGGCTATTCCTGAGCATGAAAAGGGTTTTAATGAGTTTTTGTTGTTTGGAAAAGAGTTAAATGTTGGTACTTTGTTGAATTATGCAAGGAGGTATCCGATGATGGCAGAAAAACAACTGATTGTGGTCAAGGAAGCAAACAATATTCAGGGGATTGATTTGAAAGACAATCAAAAATTATTAGAGGATTATGCCAATAATCCCTTGGAATCAACGATATTGGTTTTATGGTTTGCCAATGCACAAGATGAGCGTAAAACTTGGGTGAAAAGCTTTGGAAAAAAAGGTTTATTGAAGCAATTTAAGAAAATATACGACAATCATTTGCCCGAATTTGTATCTGAGTATTGTCATTCCAAAGGAATAAAAATCAGCATGAAAGCGATTCAGTTACTTGTCGAACATATCGGAAATGATTTGAAGAGAATGATAGCTGAATTGAATAAGGTGTTGTTGAATTTAAAAATAGGGGAGCATATTGATGCGGATGTGATTCAAAAATATGTAGGGATTAGTAAGGAATTTAATATTTTTGAATTACAAAAAGCATTGATTTATAAGGATGTCTTGAAAGCTAATCAAATCGTCAATTATTTTGCTTCTAATGTCAAGGATAATCCGATTCAGCCTA
>CAYUFZ010000322.1:414-3150 GCA_964444025.1 uncultured Emticicia sp. | reverse complement strand
CCCTTTGTTCATAATTCATATTTCCATAGTCTTCAACATATGTTTGTTTCCTATAAATTTTTGACTCAATACAAACATTTTTTTCATTTTCAAAAAGAAATCGATTTAAATTGCGTTTGAAATATCTACACAAATAGTTTGAAGCTGTAGGAATTGACAAATAAGGGCTTGGTAAAATTATAATTTCATTATTCTTCAATATCCATTCTTTGTGTTTTTTTATAAACCCATCAAATAATTCTTTAGCAAATTTTTCGGCATACGCTATATCGCCAAACTTAAACAAACTATATTCAAAAATATTAAAAGGTACTGAGCCTTCTTCGTAAATTTTATGCAAACTATATCGATTAATCATTTATTTAGATAAGAATAGCCTTAAACCCGTATTGTATTGCACCGTCAAAATCTGCATATTTATTATCACCTATATGAACAATATCTGTTTTTGATAAAGCTTGTAACTGACAAGCTTTATCAAAAACAGATTCGAAAACACGACTAGTAGGCTTTGAAAAACCGATTTCATCCGAGTATAGTTGAAATGAAAAATATTCAGATAATTCATAATAAGAAATGACTTTTCTTAATGTTGACCCTTTAATAAATGCAGTATTACTCAATAGACTAATTGTTTTAGATTCGGATTTAATATTTTTAAAAAGTATCTGCACCTTAGAATCTATGAGTTCTGGCATATTATCAAAAAATAATTTCTCAGATAAATCATAGAACTCATTCAAGTCTTCAAGCCCAATTGAGGAAATATCTCTATTTAATTCACTTAAAATCAGATAATAAATTTCATAAAAACAAATGTGTACTCCTGTTTTTTCACTTATTTTATTACATAATAAATCGTGTTTTCGAATAGTTTGACTAACTATTTCAACATTCCTATCTACTTTAAAAAAATCTCTAAATAAACAATCTCTTTTCTTTTTATAGAAAGTATTTGATTTTATTAATGTAAGCCATAAATCAAATGAAAAATGGCTGTATTCTTTTATATCAATTACCATAAATAACAAACAATAAGTAATGAGAATTATTTAATTATCAAGAAGTAAAAGATTTTCGAGGTTTCTATAAACCATTTCGGTACAATTCATTTACTTTATTTTGAATTTCTTGGTATTCAACACCAAGATTTCTTTTCCTAGCAATTCCATTTCCAAAATCACCCTTAATGACTCGTAATGCTTTATTTTTAACATATTGATTATCAAGGCTTTTATTATTATTTGTTTTACTTTCAACAGAATTGGTGTTTAATGAATCAACACTAGATATTTTAGCAAAGCTTGTATCCATTTTGGTCGATGATGTATCAGTCATTTGACTTTTCTGTACATTATTTTCTAATTTGTATTTAAGCGAATCTTTAGCCTTATCAGTTGAAGATTCTAATACCTTTTTCTTTGATACGAGATAATAAATACTAAGCCCGGCAATCATCAATAAAACTATCAAAACTACTTTTTTTGTAGTTTGACTTGTATTGTCACCACCGTTCGAGTCTCCGCTGAATAAATCCATATTCTTGATTTTATCTTTTTTCTCTAAATTATTTCCATTTTCTGGAAGCGAAGATTGATTTTTATTCAAATTTATAGCCATATATTTTTAAGTAAATTGATTGATAAATACTTCAAGTCCCCCAACATATTTATCTCCTGTTGCAACAAATTCCCAAGAATTATTTACTTTTACAAACCTACCAAACTCAACTGCGTCTTCATTTTTAAAATCCTCTTTCAAGTTATATTTTAGAATTTCGACTCCTGATTTTTCGTCCCAAACTCGTATATAACAATCATCTATCATTCCAAAATTCTGTAATAATGTTCGCCTATCTTTTTTTCTATCATTTGGATATTTTGTTATAGTAACTGTGATGACTATTTGAGTTATACCTTCCCAAACTTTCTCAAAATCAATTCTCATATCTTCATCATCTGCCCCATCACTTTCTGTCCCATCAAGTGAATCTATCGCACCTAGAACAGACTCATCTCCTGACATAGGTCTTCTTCCCTCTGGAGTCTCCTTCGTCAATTCTGAATTGAAGTACACAACATAACTCTCATGTACAACTTTTGAGTCTTGTGTTAATAAAAATGCACTAACATCAAGATCAAAATCTGGTCCATTTGGTGTAGTATTTGGACTCCATCCTAATCCAATACCTGCTTTTTTTAGTGAAGGAGCATCCTTAGTTAAATTAAATCTACTCCCTTTATTTAAGTTAAGTCCCATAAGTTTAATATATATTTTCAGTTTTTAACAATATAAATTAACTGCTTCCCCTAATCCTCCTCTAAAACTTTGGGCAATAGCCTCAAAACTCCATTCATTATTGTTACGTATAAACTGGCCAATTACTAAAGAATCATCCCCATCAAACTTTTCAACTAGTTTATATTCACAAATAATACTAGAGTCATTAAGATTCTGTATCCTTATAGAGGAATTGAGAATATTTCCAAAATGCACACCATCTTGAGAATTATGAATAGAAATTACAATCATAATACTACATATCTGATTAGCGACCCTTGTTAAGTCAATATCTATTGCTTCATCATCCCCCTCTCCTACACCAGTTCTATTATCTCCAGAATGAGACACAGAGCCATCTTCGCTTTCACGATTGTTATAAAAAACAAAATATCCCTCTGTTGGAGTTTTTGCATTACTATTTCGGGATGATGAACATCAACGTGCTCCTCTGTC
>CAYUFZ010000322.1:0-404 GCA_964444025.1 uncultured Emticicia sp. | reverse complement strand
AAAAAAACTGACGCATCAATATCTGCGTTTATAACATTGGATGTATCCCAACTCAAACCTACTTTAACTTTTCCTAAGCTTGGCACTATTTTACTCAAATTGATTGGCTTACGTTTTTCTAGATTAATCATATTTATTTTGTTTTAGTATTTGATCGTTTTCACTAAGATAAAATTGTAAAGTTCTAAAATCAATGTATGAGAAATGTTTATTTTAATAAAATGCACAATACAATATATACTGATAATCAAACATTTGACTCTATTTTATTTAGTGGTAAAGAATTTTTTCAGCTTTTGTATATTTTTTGCCTTTTCCCAATCTTTCCCTCCCTCTACAAAAACTAAGGTATCAGCATCTATTCTTACTAATAGTTTACAAATAGTCAAAGGTCCAGTTGAAAT
>CAYUFZ010000321.1:0-3151 GCA_964444025.1 uncultured Emticicia sp. | reverse complement strand
AAAAGTTTTTTGACCTCTCTAATATCTCTTCCAAAATAGCCGCTGCCGCTAAACCCTAACATTCCTGCCAAATTTTTCCAATTAGTTTGAGCAGATTCTGCACTGAATGGGAATGGGCCATACAATTCTAATTCTTTATATCCCATTTTTGACAACATCTGAATCCCTTGTTCAAAATTGTTAGATAGTAATTTTGGTAAAGAAAATAACTGTATTCCCAGTTTGTGTTCAAGCTCTAATGTTGCAAATAAATCTTTCATCGAACCCAAAGATAGGGCTGTAATCAAACTCGATTGCTTTAAAAAATTTCTTCTACTTGTCATAGTTTTGATTTTAGTTTAAAATTCATCAACAAACAGCAAATTAAAGCAAAAAGAACTGATTTTTACTCAATAAATGAAAGAAATCATTTTTTATGAAAATACGTATGAATGATACATTTTATAGAATTATGATTTTATATTTGGGTGATTGCCAATCCAAAGTGGATTAAAGATAACCCTGCACTAAAGGTCTAAAAATTTCTCGAACCGGGACTCCTGAGCAAGTAGGAATCTGAGTTTATGATTTTCGAATGATATTCGAGGCTAATTGAAGCAACAAACCTATCCCGAGAATCGATAAAGTACCTAAAACGACAATTAATTTAGAGTCGAAAGGAAATTGAAATTCTCGGGGAAAAATATCTTTGAACGACATCCACGCAATCAAAATAACGCCTAATCCCGTGGCTATTTTAGCAAAAATGGCAGAAATATTCCCACCAATTAATCCCAACAAAAAAATCCCCAACATACCGCCTGCAAAAATTCCCGATATTTTCCACCAAACATCTAATAGACTTTTCACGCCTATCATACCAATGCCAAAAGTAACCCCCAAGATACCAATACCAATCGTCACCATCTTCAAGATTGTAATCTCTTGTAGGGTTGGAAACTTTTTCTGAAAATATGGCAAATAAATATCTTTCAAAAAAACAGTTGCCGAGCTATTCATACCACTGCTGATGGTACTCATCGCAGCGGATAACAAAGCAGCAATAATCAGCCCTAGTAAGCCTCTCGGGATTTGTGTTTTCATAAAAAATGGCAATACTTTATCTCCATAATCAGTCAATTGCAAATGGCTCAAAGGAATATTTTTGACAGAAGCAATTTGTTGTTTCAGTGGAATTATTAATTCAGGATTTAGCTGATAAAATACAAACAACAATGTTCCTAGTGTAAAAAATAAAGCAGAAATCGGAACAAAATAAGCCACACATAGCCAAATACTTTTGCCCGCATCATTGGTATTTTCGGCTGTATGATAGCGTTGGATATAATTTTGGTCTATGCCAAAATTCGTTAAATTGATAAAAAAACCATATAAAAAAACCACCCAAAAAGAACTTTGTTTCCAATCCACACGCATGGTACCTAAGCTGAACTTATCCTGACGATAAGCGATATCAATGGCTTCAAAAAACGAAATTTTAGATAGAATCAAAGCCAATATCAATAATGCCCCCAACGTTTTGACGATTGCCTGAACGACCTCCGTCCAAATCACAGCCTCCATTCCTCCCAATACCGTATAAAAAATCACACAAGTGCCAATAAATAAGATAATCACTTGCATTTCATAGCCAGTTAAAGCATTGATTGTCAGAGAAATACCATAGTAAATGGTTCCGGCACGAGCCAATTGAGTCAGTATAAAACACAACATGACATAGCTTCTTGCCCATGCTCCAAACCTTGATTCAAGATGGGAATAAGCACTCACCGACAAATGTGTTCGGTAGAAAGGCACAAAATATCTAACCGACACCCAAGCTGCCAAAGGCATCGACAAACTAAAGACAAATGGATTCCAATTGGAGGTAAAAGATTTTCCGGGGTCTCCAATGAAAGTAATTGCCGACAAGAAAGTTGCATAAAAACTAATGCCCAATGCCCAACCTGGGATTTTACCTGTTGCCACTGAAAACTGCTCTTGGGTATTATTTTTTTTTGAGAACAACATCCCAAAAAGCAACATCAACCCTAAATAGACCAGAATAATTGTCAAATCGAGCCAATTCATTTCGTTAGGTTTAATACAATATGTTTGATTTTCTTTCTTTTCCAAGTATAGGTGATGTGTACCCTCCCGTCGGAAGATTGAATCACGGCAGGGTATGAAAACTCTTGCGATGGTTCGTTCTCCAAAACGAGTAGGTCGTTCCAATGTATCCCATCATCAGAAATAGCAACAGTCAGAGGCGAACGACTGCGATTTTCAAGGCTCACAGGATTATAGACCAAAAGGTGTCTTCCATCTTTTAATGTAACGGCATCAATTCCTGAATTAGGATTCGGGAGAGAAGTCGGCTCTAAGGGAGTCCAGGTTTTACCTAAATCTGCCGAAAAACTCTGTAATATATACCCATTTTCAGAACGGCATAACAACTGAAGCCGTCCATCTTTCAAAAACAAAATACTCGGTTGAATGGCAGAAGTTTTGATGCCATCGTTTAAAGGTTCGGTTCTCTCCCAAGTTTTGCCAGAATCTTTCGTAAATTCGATGTGCAAACGCCAGTCATGGTCTTCTGAGCTTGAAGGACACAATAAAGCTCCGTTTGATAATAAAACTGGTTTGTTTTTAATCGGTCCATAGATATTTTCAGGTAATTTTTCAGCGTTTGACCATGTTTTCCCTCCATCTTTTGAACGTTTCAACATTCCCCACCATTCGTCTGGTGCAGGGCCTTCTTTATAAAAAAGCAATAATTCTCCTTTAGGTACTTGATAAAGAACTGGATTCCAAGTGGGAAATCTCGTTTTTCCGTCTATTTGTAATCCATTGGCTACTTCAACAGGGATAGTCCAAGCATTATTTTCAAAAAAGCTCAGCCAAATACCCACATCAGGACTTTTTTCATGCTTGCCACCAAACCAAGCCGAAGCAATCCCCTTCGGCGTTTCGACTATCGTGGATGCATGACAAGAAGGAAAAGGAGCATAGTCATAAATAAAGCCATTTTTCTCGATTATTTGAGCTTGAGAAATATTAATCCCAAAAAATACTAAAAATAATATTTTAATCTTCATCTGTATTGTTACATTAATTCATCGAACAATTTACACAGAATTAATGATTTTTCTATTCTTTTCAAAAAAAATGG
>CAYUFZ010000320.1:1118-3158 GCA_964444025.1 uncultured Emticicia sp. | reverse complement strand
GTGTCTTCTGAAGAAATTTAGCCATCCAAAAGTTCTCTCATTGACCCATCTCCACTTAACAGGAACGAAGCCTTTTTTAGTTGGGGGTTTAGATGCAAATTCGACCTCTAAACCTATAATAGTATTCTTTACCCAATCAAGAAATACTTTTTTATAAGCATCATCCACAAGGATTTTTTTCATTCTTTCCAAATAACCTGAGCAATGTTCTACTAATAGATAGGCTTTTACTCCATCAGGTATATCTGCCGCATGAACGACTACTCCCCAAACTAACCCGAGTGTATCTACTATTAAGTGTCTTTTGCGTCCATTGACAAGTTTATTCCCGTCAATCCCTTTATCTTTATTAACAAAGGGTACTGATTTAACTGATTGACTATCAATACACAACATGCTCGGCGTATCTGATTTACCTTGCCTTTTTCTCTCTTTTTTATTTAATTCACTGTTTAATCTTTCTAGCGTACCATCCTTTTTCCACTTCCTAAAATAATAGTAAATGACTTGCCAGGACTGCTGAGAATGATTCAAGTTTCGCCATTGACAACCTGTTCGCAACAACTTTAATATCCCATTGATGACGGCTCGAAGATTATGTTTGCGTTTTCTTTGGTCGTTTAAAATTTCTTCTATAATTTTCCACTGGGCATCAGATAATTCACTAAACTGAGTTTGCATTTGTTTTTAAGTTTGGTTACTCAAAATTAAATGCTCTGATGCCTTTTTTAAAATTTAAACATACTCTAAATCAAGACGAATAATATGATTCTCAAATCAATTATTTTCGGGAGGAAATTCTGATTTTAGCAGAGCATAATCGTGAGCAATTCCTAAATAACAGGTACTTAAAAAATGGATATATTTATCTTTGCTCATTATGACCATTGCTTTTCATTTTTTGCCAGAATAATACTCTTTTTGAGTTGGGGCGTTGAACTCGTTGCTCAGTTGCATCTAAAATGAGTGTTTTGTGTTTCTCAAAATAGGTCTTGAACTCTTGGGGTGATTCAAACTCTCTCTTGGGTAAAACCCCGATTTTGGATAAATCATCTTTTAGAATTTCAATACCCATCGTTAGATTTCGTTTGGCACTTGAACCGTCCATGCCATTTACAAAGCCTAATAAATCGTATGTTAAGCCCGATTTTAGGCTAAAAAGTGTAAAAAGAGTAAATCGCTATAATTTGTTATCGTTGGCTTATTAGGACTTTCGGAGGTCTGTTCTTCAATGGTTTTACCATAAATATTTTCGTAACTCTTTTGAAAAAATCAAAAGTATTTCAAATTTGTCCTTCGGTAAGACTTGTTGATGAATGCCATTGTCGTTCTGTTTTCAAGTCTGAAATATGTAATTTCATTAGTGTTTTTTTACTCAAATATACAAATTTATCATCACAACAAGTCTATTAGAGAAACTAACACAAAATTACGAAGTTTCTAATGAAAAAATCTTACAAGCTATTTGGAAAGAATTTGCCGTATTCGATAGATAATGGATTACGAAAAACTATTGAAAGCTTTTCTCGCATGTAAAAAAAAGCCGTTTAATAAAAAACTATTAAAAAATTTTTTTATATTCTTTCTATCCCTTAAATTTATTGCATAATTTATTTTTTATACCACATATAACATAGATTTTTGTTGTATCATTTTCAAAATTTTAATATATTAAAAGATTATGAAAAAATTTTATCAATTCGCTGGAGTATTTTTTTTGACTTGTATAGCTCTAGTAGGGTACGCTCAGAGAAATAATGTTGGAATCGGAACTAGCCAGCCCGATGAATCGGCAGCTCTTGAGATTAACTCTAACAATAAGGGATTATTGATGCCTAGAATGAGCTTGGAACAAAAAAATAACATTCAGAACCCTGCCAAAGGTTTGATTGTCTATCAGACAGATATGCTCTCAGGGTTTTATTATTTTGATGGAAAAGAATGGAAACCACTGACGTCGGCTACTGCATCTAATGCTGTCGCAGGTACAGACGGTGATTGGGCTTTGGATGGCAATGCTAGTGGGGCAAATGCTGCAAC
>CAYUFZ010000320.1:0-1108 GCA_964444025.1 uncultured Emticicia sp. | reverse complement strand
GCCAATAGTTTTATAGGTACTCCAGCTGCCGTGCCAATAAACTTTAGGATTGGAGGGGTTGCTTCTGGTTCGATTACGAATTTAACTATGAGAAATACCTTTTTAGGATATCAGGTGGGAATGAGTATTCAAGCTGCTGGTGTGCAGAATACAGCGGTTGGTGCCGAAGCATTTAAGTCAAATACCACTGGACTAAGAAATGTAGCGTTTGGTAGAGCAGCGTTAGGAGCAAATACAACGGGCGGGGGTAATGCTGCCTTTGGTACAAATGCCTTGGCAAGTAACACAATCGGTGGAAACAATATGGGAATCGGCTTTAGCTCTTTAGCTTTAAATACTACTGGTTCCGACAATATTGCAATTGGGGCAAATGCCTTATTTGATAATACTACTGGAATTAATAACATTGCAATTGGCTCTTCTGCGGGCTCAAAAAAGACGGGTAGTGGAAATGTATATATTGGATTTAATGCGGGTTCAGTAGCTACGACGACAGCTGAAAATACTAGATTATACATTGCTAATAGTAATACTGTAAATCCTTTGATAGGTGGCGATTTCTCGAAGGGTTTTGTGAGAATCAATGTTAAGCCACAAGTGAATGCAACTGGAGGAACTACATCACCTTCAAGTACATTAGGTTTTCTAGCCATTGGAGATTTTTCGGATGTTAATTTTTCTAATGCCTCTAAAGTGCCAGTAGCAGGTAATGGCTATCGCCTCTATGTTCAGGATGGCGTCATGACAGAAAAAGTAAAAGTGGCACTAAAGAGTACTGCAGATTGGGCTGATTATGTATTTGAGCCAAATTATGAGCGTATGTCTTTAGAAAAAGTAGAGGAGTTTGTGAAACTAAACAAGCATTTGCCAAATGTTCCTTCTGCGGAAGAAATGACAAAAGAAGGCTTAGATGTAACGAAAACATCCGCTAAATTGATGGAAAAGATAGAAGAATTGACGCTGTATATGATAGAACTTAACAAAGAGGTAAAGGCCTTAAAAGCAGAAAATGCTACTTTGAAAAAAGCTTTGGATAAGTAATGCAGTTAAAATTTTTTGATAGGGGGATTATTCTATTTGGAATAATCCCCCTATTTTTGTCAATCAG
>CAYUFZ010000319.1:2857-3181 GCA_964444025.1 uncultured Emticicia sp. | reverse complement strand
GCATAGAGCCGAATTATGCATCACTGCTGCATCATTTTCACCTGTAAATATATAGCCTGCACCACCCATATCAGCTGCCAGCTGATATACTTCATCAAATCCCCCCTCAACTACATTTCTACAAATGACAGGGTCGGTCAAATCCCCAATTATAAATTCATCTGCATTTCCATTGTAAGATATCCCCACACCGTAAACTTTCTTTGTATCTATCCAATCAAAAATCTCATAATAATTATTATTCAAGTGAATTTGATTTGCAGTTATATTGGCAATTATCCCTCTGTTCTTACAAAATTCTAGAAAATTAGATAAATTTTCGTT
>CAYUFZ010000319.1:1266-2847 GCA_964444025.1 uncultured Emticicia sp. | reverse complement strand
TCCATTGCCATATTCATTATATTTAATATCCACTCCTCTGACCCAATATCCTTCGTTTTTTAGGCGATTGACTAAATGACCTCCGATAAAGCCACCCGCTCCGCATACTAATGCTTTTTTCATTGTGTTTTCTAAATTACGCTATTTTAACTATGATTATTTTGTATAATAAATGATTAGACAAGGTCAAAAAAATCCTTAATACCAATCATTTTTGTTTTGGTGTATCCTTCTCCGAATTTAGCTCCAATCATGTGTCCCATTTCTTGGGAACGAGCCTTTAAAAACTCAAGAAACTCTGGGCTTGTCAGATAAGATTCTGGTTCAGAGCTGTTTGGGTCATAAAACTGACTTTTAAAAGCTCTGATAGATGCTTCTTTTATGTTCCAAAAATCCGAAATATCCATCACTAAGTCGGGCTTAATGAATCTATCTTGAATGTAATGAAATAGAGCTTTTGGTCTCCAAGCGTCTGTTCCAAACCATCATCTCCCTGGGTGCTAATCATACGTAAACCAGATAAAAAACAAGCATCAACCGCCAAACTAGCCCCTTTTCCGTGGTCAGGGTGTCGGTCTTCAATGGCATTTGCCAATACTATTTCGGGTTTATATTTTCGCAGTACTCTAATGATCTTTAACTGATGTTCTTCATCATTTCTAAAAAAGCCATCTCTAAATCCTAAATTCTCTCGAACATGAATCCCCAAAATTTTAGAAGCGTTATTGGCTTCTTCCAAGCGAATTTTTGGAGTTCCTCTAGTACCTAGTTCTCCTTTGGTGAAGTCCAAAATACCTACTTTCTTCCCTTTTGCAACAGCCGACGCCAAGGTACCTCCGGTGGACATTTCGGCATCATCGGGATGAGCTGCCATGACGAGTATGTCTAGTTTCATTATCATATTTAGATTAAATTAAAGAAGAAATTGGCTATAAACGATATATTTAGAAATAAATTCATTCAGATATCCTTATTTTATTTGACACGCAGCCTGTATCCCGTTTTTAATTTTGTGTTTGTCTTTATTCGATTTAACTTAGCAATTTCTGCGGTAGTACTTTGAAATTTCTCAGCAATTTCACTCAATGTTTCACCTGGACGAACCTTATACCAAACTTTTCGATTGACAGCAACGGGTTCATCAAACTCAAAATCCACCTTACTTGCTCCACCTCTCAGATAATCGTAAAGTCTGGAAGAAAGTACAAACTCCTGTGTGTTAATATTGATTTTAGCGGGGGTAAAAGTGAAAATATTTCTTGGGTCAAAGGGATTTCCTTCATAACGGGTTTCAAAATGTAAGTGAGGCCCCGAACTTCTGCCAGTACTGCCACCTTTCCCGATTTCATCACCCGCCTTGACAACAGTATTGGGTTCAAAATTTATTTTAGATAAGTGACCATAAAGTGTTTCAAGTCCATTATAATGACGAATAACCACGCACCTACCATAAGCACCAATCGTACTTGCTACCCTTACAATTCCATCAAAAGCAGCATAAACAGGCTCTCCTGTTTCTAAATCCAAGTCTTGTCCTGTATGCCATCTTTTCCACCTCCAACCAAAATTTGAATTGACGAC
>CAYUFZ010000319.1:0-1256 GCA_964444025.1 uncultured Emticicia sp. | reverse complement strand
TACCTATTTTGAGAAATATCGTATAATTGAATCGGAATAACATCATCAAATTCTTTGGCATCGATGCCATAAGGATCTACTCGTTCGGTACTCCAAACCGAGTAATAACTCGCAATTTTAATCATTTCGTCGCTGCCTACAAACTGAGCCTCATCTTCAATTTCTACGATTAAGGGCTGGTTTTCGTCCACTGTACTTGTATCTTCAGACACTGCTACGCTGAGAACCTTGATTGGCTCAGTTTTAATACTTGACTCTTCGGGTTTGGCTTGAATTTCAAATTCATTGGCAAACCTTAAATTTGTAGGGGCTTCTTCTATGCTGAAAGCATCATCGGTTTTTGTCGTATTCTTGCTGTTTGAAGGGATATTCGGTTTCTTGATTTTCTTTCCTCTTTCTTGTGCCAATGCCCCGACACCGCTTAGTCCCAAAACTAATACTATTAAAATTGCCTTTTTCATGCTCTATTTTATGACGGTTTGTTCACCTTTATAATGATAATTTAGTATCCAACCGGGTACTTTATTAATGTCCTTTACTTGCCAGATACCTTTCGGCATCTAATGCTGCCATACATCCACTACCTGCGGCGGTTATTGCTTGACGATAAATTTTGTCTTGTGCATCTCCACATGCAAAAACCCCTTCGATATTTGTATAACTACTACCTTTGATTGTTTGTATATATCCCGCCTCGTCCAAATCTATGTAATCCGCAAATATCTGGGTATTAGGCTGATGCCCGATAGCAACAAAGAACCCACTTACGGCGATGGTTTGTTCTTCTGAGCTTTTGGTATTTTTGATACGAATGCCACTTACTCCCTCTTCGCCCAATACTTCTAATGTTTCAGTATTGAAAAGTATTTCGATATTAGGGGTGTTCTTCACTCTTTCTTGCATGATTTGTGAAGCCCTGAACTCATCTCTTCTAACCAACATATATACTTTTTTACAAAGCTTTGAAAGATAGTGAGCTTCTTCACAAGCGGTATCTCCTGCTCCTACAATAGCAACTTCCTGCCCTCTGAAAAAGAACCCATCACATACTGCACAAGCCGAAACACCATAACCGTTTAATCTTTGTTCAGATTCTAATCCCAACCATTTTGCAGATGCTCCTGTCGCAATGATGACCGTTTTTGCTGTAATTTCAATGGCATCGTCTATCATAACTTTGTGTGCCCCAGGTGTCGAAAAATCAACTTTAGTGGCTAAACCATAACGATTGTCCAATCCGAATCTTTCTGCTTGTT
>CAYUFZ010000318.1:1402-3190 GCA_964444025.1 uncultured Emticicia sp. | reverse complement strand
AATTTAGAAGAATCTATTTTTATTTATTCCAAAAATGAAATCGATAAAAGAATGAAGGAGGTCCGAATTTGTTAATTTGTTCAAAAAGTTATTAAAATTAAACTTTATTTCAATGAGATATATACTATTGATTTTTATTTTTTCAGGGAATATTTTTTCAGTTTTTGCACAAAAAAAAGTAAAAATAGACCTATTTCATACGTTGCTTACTTACAAAGATAAATTTTATATCATCACCAACGACAGTACTTATGAAACAAAAGATGCTGTCCATTGGGACATTTACCCTAATAAAATCGACTGTAAAAACATACAGTTAAACTACGTCGATGCAGACAGCATTACGTATGTATTTTATGACAGCGGAGGAAATTTTTACAAATTTGATGGAAAAAACTTCAAACAATTATATTTCAGAGGCGAACACAGAAATCAACACGGAGCGTTCAAATTCCTATATAAAAATAAAGTACATCAGTTCGGTGGATATGGATTATTTACTGAAAAAAATATTATTACCTATTTTGAACCTAATACTAATGAATGGGATGTAGTGGATTTTTACAATGATTACCACGATTTGCCAGTCCCGAGGGGTCTTCCTATTGCCCAAGTAAAAGGCGACGAACTATTCATCGGATTTGGTGACAGAAAAGTATTGGGAGAAAATAATTTTGAGAGAATCAGCTACTGCAATGATATTTGGAAGTTCAGCTTTTTAACAAAAAAATGGACTTATCTTGGGGAGAAAACAACTTTTCATAACTTTGGTATCAAATATAGGGCTTTTAAAAATAATACAATCATTGCATTAGAATATGAAAAAACGTATTTAATTGATTTGCCGAATAATAAATTGATTAATTATCCAAACCATGCTTCAAATAGAGGCATCTTTGATTTTGTTTATAATCCCCACACCGATAAATTTTTGTTGATTGACAAAGACAAAGATGGAAACCAGGCCATCAAAGTAGTTTCATCGGAAGAATTATTAGGCAATAAAACCGAAATAAGTCCATTATACGAAACTATCAATAACCAAACTCACAACATAGCCGTTGGAGCAGGTCTATCTATTGGGTTGATAATTTTAGCTTACTATTTGATAGCAAAAAATAAACGAAAATTGCCGATAAAAATCCAAATTGAAAAAGACTTTGACTCAATCATGTCCTCATTGGAAGGAGAGGAAATTCCTATATTTAAGAATATTTGGGACAATTATCCCAACTACGTTCCCTACTCACAATTGATGTCATGCATCGACAATAAACTTTCCTACGATACACAAAAGAAAAAAGTAAAAACAGCATTGGATGAAATTGATTTCAAAATTCAAGAAATTTTAAAAATCGAGCAATCTATTTTTATTTATTCCAAAAATGAAATCGATAAAAGAATGAAGGAGGTGAAAATCAAGTGAAATAATTTAAAAAAACAAACATCGATTTGAAAAAAGATCAAAAAACATCATTCAAAAAGTACAATTTTATTCTTGATAAAATACAAATAATAGGGGAATATAGCAGATACCCCTATTTTTTTTGGTTAAAATAGGGTTAAAGTATTCATTTGTAATCAAAAATAATTACTAAATCTTTACAAGTAATTGAACTATGAAGACTTGCCAATTTACACCAGAGAAAATCGTTTCTTTTGAAGCCGAAGGAAATTACACTTACATTAATTTATCCGACGGCGGACACTATATTTATGCCAAAACCCTAAAAAAGTTTGAGCAAGAATTTACTGAACATCAGAATTTTGTCCGCATCAGCAAATCCA
>CAYUFZ010000318.1:0-1369 GCA_964444025.1 uncultured Emticicia sp. | reverse complement strand
TATAGAAGCTGAAGTTTTTCCCCCTACATCCACAAAAAACGATTGGAGAATTTACTCAATTCTCCAATCAAAAATCAAATGATGAATCTAAAGCAATCTTACTGGCAAGCCACCAACGTTGCCGTAAATACTGCCCCTTGGTTTATCGTGATGGGTTTTGAAATGCTCGGAATAAACTCTATCGACTGCGTCGCTGAATAGCCCTTCCGCTCAGTTCCTCCTACTACTAATAAACCATTCACCGTCAATTTAGCTTGAGTTACGACGATTGGCAATACACTCGGCGTACTCGTCCCACATGCCCCTACAGACTGTACCTTCAAATCCCCGGAACTCGCAATCGACTCGTACTTCACACTCAAACTATTGCTCGTACTCGTAAAAGTTGCTCCAGAACCAGTATAAGTCCATTTATACGATGTCGCTCCACTCACATTCGTAATCGAATACGTACGGGTCGCTCCTGCACATACCAAATTATTCGAAGACGTGATGCTACCCGGCTGAGCAGGGGCTGTCCCTAATTGAATCGCTAGGCTACGCTTAGGACTATCTCCATATCCATTACTCGCCAACACTTGGAGCGTTGCTCCACTGAAACCCGAGCCAAACGTAACCGTTACGGACGTTGTCCCAGTAGATATCGTTGCATTCGGCTGTGCCTCCAAAAAACTCCATTTATAACTCGTCGCCCGATCGACCGCTGGAATGGTAAACGTTGCCGTTGAGTTTTTACAAACAACACTCTTGGAAGTCGTAAAATCTGCTGGTTGAGCAGGGACTGTCAATAAATCTCCGTTCTGAATCGTAAACTTCTGTGATGTCGCAAAAGCACTTCCCACATAAGACGCATCCACCGACTGTACCGACCAATAATAGACCCCATCAGGCAACATCTTCAATTTCCACGATAAATTCCCCTCTACATTCCCCACATTCGGAACCTTCAATACCCCACTCTTATCCGCATTCGCTGATAAAATATTGTCCGAGTCTGCACTCGTCCCGATTCGTAATGAATACGTCAAGCCCTTGCTTGGGGTATTGTCGTCTGTGGCTGCATTCCACGTAAAAGTCAATAATTTCTTCGTACTTTCTGTCACACTTCGAACTAAGTTTAGTGTTGGTGGATTAGGTGCTTTGTTTGACTTTATAACATTGGAGGCATTAAACGACGATAGCTCTTTTATGCCTTCGACTGAATTCCCTGCTAATCCATTTTCTCCTTTACTCGCTTGTGTCCCCACCGCAGCTGACTCATTTCTCACATTTAATAAAATTCTAAGTATTTTATTATTCTCATTCGCCACATCATTGCCCCCCAACACCATATCCAAATCTCCGTCCGCATCAATGTCGCCAAAGGCTA
>CAYUFZ010000317.1:0-3190 GCA_964444025.1 uncultured Emticicia sp. | reverse complement strand
ATGATTAAAACATTCGTATCGAAAAATCTTTTTCAAAATTATTAAAACAAGAAAAATTTCTTGAACATAAAATTTTCATGCGTTACGAGAGAATAAACTCAGAGCTATTTATCCAAAATCGCTCCAATTTGATTCAAAAATTCAAGCCTAAATCTATTGCCATCATTCATTCCAATGATATTTTACCGAGCAATGCAGACGGTACTTTGGGATTTAAGCAAAACAGCGACTTCTTTTATCTTTCAGGCATAGATCAAGAAGAAAGCATATTGATTCTTTTTCCAGATTGCCTGGACGAACAATTGAGGGAAATCTTATTTATCAAACAAACAGACGAACACATTAAGACTTGGGAGGGAGAAAAACTCACCAAAAGAGAAGCTCAAGAAGTATCTGGCATAAAAAAAGTCTTTTGGGTGCATCAATTTGATGCCATGCTCCCAAAGCTATTATTTTATGCAGAAAATGTGTATCTTAACCTAAATGAACACGATGGAGCAAATGTATCGTTTGAAAGCAGAGAAAGAAGGTTTTTGAATCAATTTCGACAGCAATTTCCCCTTCATTCATTGCATCGCCTTGCCCCTTTCATGCACGAATTGAGGGTGATTAAACATACGATTGAAATTGAATTATTAAAAAAAGCCATTGAAATTACCAAAAAAGGGTTTGAAAGAATGGCAAGGTTTTTACGACCTGGGGTATTTGAATACGAATTAGAAGCCGAATTGACTCATGAATTTTTAATCAATCGCTCACGAGGACATGCCTTTTCTCCAATTTTAGCATCGGGTAAAAATGCCTGTATTTTACACTACATCACCAATCACAAACCCTGCCTTGATGGCGACATTATTCTGATGGATTTTGGTGCAGAATATGCCAATTATAATGCCGACACAACCAGATGCCTTCCAGTGAATGGCAAATTTAGCCCCCGTCAAAAAGAGGTCTATCAATCGGTGTTACGGATTCTGAAAGAATCTTCTAAACTCATTTGTGCTGGAAATAACATGTATAGCCTCCGAGAATCGGTTGGCGAAATGATGGAAGAAGAACTGATTCGATTGGGTTTATTACGAAAAACAGACATCCTCCAACAAAACCCAGAATCGCCTTTGTACCGAAAATATTTTCCGCACGGGATTTCTCATCACTTGGGGCTGGATGTTCATGATGTTGGGAGTAGATATGAAACATTCAAACCCGGCATGATATTTACTTGTGAACCCGGTATTTATATCCCTGAAGAAAATTTAGGTATCAGACTTGAAAATGACATCCTGATTCAAGAAAAAGGCAATATTGACCTCATGGCAAATATTCCCATCGAAATTGAGGATATTGAACAATTAATGCAATCAAATATTTACAAACAATGAAATACATTCTATTATTTAGTATCATTCACTTTTTTGCATTTCAACTCATAGGACAAACAGTTGAAGAAAAAATATATCAACAAAAACGCCAATTGCCCAAAGGCTCTGGTACTGCTGAAATGAGCATAATTTTGGCAAAAAGCTTTCTTGGCAAGCCCTACAAAGGTGGCACTTTGGAAGGAAATGAAAAAGAAAAATTGGTCTGTAATTTACAAGAATTCGATTGTTCAACTTTTGTAGAAAACATCGTTGCCCTTGCCCTCGACAGACAAAGCAAAGAATCGAGTTTCAACAACTATCTAACGATTCTTAAAAAACTAAGATACGAAGATGCCACGGTCGATGGATATGGCTCAAGGTTGCACTATTTTAGGGAATGGATGCGACAAAGCGAAGCTAATGGCATTTGCCAAGATATTTCTTCGATTTTAGGCGGAGAAAAACAAGCCAAAAAGATTAATTTCATGTCCTCAAATCGGCATTTATACCCATCACTACAAGAGGAAAAGGCATTTTTAAAAATTCAGGCGAAAGAAAATACCCTCAATAAAAGTCCTTATTTTGTGATTCCCAAAAGTAAAATTTCGCTCATTGAGAACGATATCCAAGATGGAGACATCATTGCAATAGCCTCCAATGTTGCGGGTTTAGACTATAATCACGAAGGATTTGCCCATCGGAAAAATGGAAGAATATATCTATTACATGCTTCTTATGAGCAAAAAAAAATCATTATTTCAGACGAAACATTGTCGGAATATTTACAAAGAATCAAAAAACATGCTGGAATATCTGTCCTAAGACTACTTTGAAACAATCAGTTTTCCGTCTTTATACACTTGTTTTACCCGCCGAATGGCTGATATATTTTCCAAAGGATTTCCTTCAACAACCAAAATATCAGCCATTAACCCAGTCTTAATCCTTCCCACTTCCCTTTCCAAGTGAAAAATATCCGCATTGCCAGCCGTTGCTGCTTTCAATACATCCAAATTTTTCATACCATATTCAGCCATCATCTCCAATTCACGGGCATTATCTCCATGGGCAAAAACACCAACATCACCCCCGAAACAAATCTTAACCCCCGATTGAATCGCCAATTGAAACGAACGTCTTTTTTGTTTGATTCTTTCTGGCTCTTCCTGCTCTCCTTTCTTCCAACCCCGGTATTGTAAAATAGCATCTCCCGCCGCCAAAGTAGGGCATAAAGCCACCCCTTTTTCTTTCATTAGGTTTAAAATCTCTCCATTTACTTGGTCTCCATGTTCAATCGTCTCAACTCCCCCTAAAATGGCACGTCGCATTCCCTCGACAGTTGAAGCGTGAGCCACTACAGCCCGACCTGCACTTCGAGCGGTTTGAACGATGAGCTGGATTTCTTCGAGCGAAAACGTAGGTGCCGCTTCTCCCCTCAAGCCCCATCGATAATCCGCATAAATTTTGATTAAATCCGCCCCTTTTCCTATTTGATTTCTTACTTTTTTTATCAAATCATCTACGCCATCGGCCTCCTCTGCTCCTTGGGGAACATTGATTTCTGAGGCAAAATTTCTTGGGCCATACGTACCAGTCGCTACCAATGCTTTGGTGGCAATAAGTAATTTAGGACCAGAAATAATTCCTTCGTCAATTGCCTTTTTCAAACCTACATCATCAAACCCTGCCCCCTCCGTACCCAAATCTCTGGCAGTCGTAAAACCAGCTTTAAGTGTGTTTTCGGCATGACGTACCGCTCTTGCTGTCCGATAAGCAGCCGATTCTTTTAAAACTTGGTCATCCCAAGGTGTTTCGTTGTAAGGATGTAA
>CAYUFZ010000316.1:0-3195 GCA_964444025.1 uncultured Emticicia sp. | reverse complement strand
AGTATTGGGGTATTCATAACGTGAGAGAAAGGTTATCAAATAATTACTATGAACAACATTTTGATATTCCTGAAGATAGTTTAGATCTTGTGGAAATATCGGGTGGAGTAGTACAGCTTCAAGATGGCTCTATTGATTCATACAATAATTTGATAAATTTTTTTAAAAATAATAATTTAGAAGTCAATGAAAATTTTAATTATGCTGCAACTATATTAGATATAAATAGTATGATTGATTATTATGCCAGCGAAATATTTATGGGTAATCACGACTGGTTATATAACAATGTTACAATGTGGAGATATAGATATAAAGGCGGAACAAATACGTTAAAAGAGAAAGATGGTAAGTGGAGATATTCACTGAATGATTTAGATTTTGGTTTGGGAAGTTATGTAAGTTATAAATACAATATGTTTGATTTCATACGTGATAGGGAAGACCCCATATTTACTAAAATTGAAAAAAATATAAATTTTAGACAATTATTTATTAATAGATTTGCGGATTTGCTAAATACGTATTTTAATCCAACTAGAATAGAGTCAAAAATTAATCAAGCCAAATCTCCGTTAGTTCCAGTAATTCAAGAACACACCAATAGATGGAGGGAAATGCTTAGCTATACTAATTGGAACTCTGAGATTGCCAAAATGATTGAATTTGCCTATGACAAAGTACCAGAGCAAAGGAATCAGATTAAGACTAAATTTAATATAAGTTCGACTCATAATTTAACGGTTTCTGTATCAAACACTGAGGAAGGCTACATTAGAGTGAATACAATCGATATTTTACCTACAACTCCAGGGATTTCATCAAATCCATATCCTTGGACTGGAGTATATTTCAATAATATCCCTTTTAAATTATATGCAAAAGCTAAGCCTAATTATAAATTTAAACATTGGATAGTTAATAATGTAGTGGTTAGTACTGATTCTATTATTCAAATAAACTTATCAAGTGATATTTCATATAAAGCCGTTTTTATATCAACCATCTACTCAGAAAATCCAAATCCAATTGTAAAAAAAATGGATATTTGCGGGTTTGAACTTAATAAATGGGATAGAAATGCTACAACTTTTGTATCAAATACAGCGATTGTTGAAATGGAAACTGTAAATCCAACGCTCAATACTAAAATATCGAATTTAACTTTTGGTCTGTTTAATTTACCTAGTGGTACTAGAGCAAATGGAAATGGCTTAGATGGTATCTCCTTTATAAATACCGAACAAGGAAATCTCGGCTTTTCTGCAAATAAAATTGGTGGTCTTGTTTTAGCGTTAAATACTTCTAATTATGATTCATTGTATGTGTCGTGGAAAGGAATAACTGTTGAACCTCACTCGAAAGAATATAATATCCGATTGCAATATCGTTTAGGAGATTTACAGCCATTCAAGGATTTATTAAGTGAAAGTGGTCAGGTTATTGAATATAGAAGAAATACTCAAGCAAAACATTCATCAGATTTTTTTGAAGTAAAACTACCTTCAAGTATTTGTAATAAACCACATATTCAGTTATTTTGGAGATACTATTTCTCTGGTATTCAAAATAACTTACAGGATTCGATGGGAGATGAACTAGGAATTGATGAAATAAGAATTCATTCAAAAAAGACAATAGTAGGCAATATAGATAATTCTACTACCACTAATCAATTCTCTAAAGTCATTGATAAAGGAAACTATAATAATGGGACTAAAAATTTAATTATTTCTTCAAAATCTATAGAATTAGTTAATGGATTTAGCACAGCTACTGGGGCAGTTTTTAAAGCAGAAATCAGTACTTGTAATTAAACGAAATTTTTTTAAAATACTTGTTTTAAAATTACCACTATTTTTCTAAGATAGGGTTAATTGTATAATGATATACTATGAAGAAAATAATGCTTATTTTATACGTGAGTTGTATATTTTACCATACGTATTCTCAATCACCATCCATCATAAAAATTGATAAAATAAGTCATTATCGCAATCGTGGAGGTGGTTTGACTCTAACAAATTCTAAAAAATTGGGTAATCATTGGTATTTTACTTCAGATTATAATCTGTACCGAACTGATTTAGGAAGCAGACCTTGGGAGATAAACGAATTAGATATTTACAAAATTGATGAAAATGGTAATCGACTTTGGGGGAAGAGGTTGTATTCTTGTGATACAGGAGCTATTGGTCCTGGGGGTATATTACCAAATTGTCGTTGGTCGAAATTATCAACATTTGAAGCTCTTAATCCAGACAATGTTTTATATGTTATGGATGACTACGGTTTTGAGTTTGAACTTGGAGAATTAGATTCAAATGGAAATCTGATTTATAGGGTAGCTTTCACAAAGGGTATGGTTTTGAGTTTAATAAACGATGGGAATTATTATTACATAGTGAGTAAATATTCACAGAATCTGTATTTTACAAAATTAAATAGGAATGGAGAGCTTGTATCCGAATTAACTTTCATAAATATTGATTCTTTTGATTTAAGCTCGAATGGATTATTGTTAATAAAGAGTGATACTGCTCAGTTAGTGAAATTATCTGATTTTAGTACACGATTGTTTACTATGGGTGGGCAAATAGGAAAACTAGTAAGTCAAGACTTTATTATTACGAATGATAATAAGACCTTGTTGGTAAAATCGAATGGAGAATTATTGGATCTCACGGATGATAAAAGAGAAATATACGTATTACCTAATGGAGGTTTTATTCTATATAAAGATGGAAATTTTAAAAAATATAATCCAAATTTTCAATTAGAATATGATGAAAATTTGGGTGTATTAAAGGAAATAAATATAGCAGCAAATACCATTATTATTTATGAGAATAACATAATTAAAAAATATGGTTTGGCCAATTTTCAATTGGTATTTCAAAAGAATTTAGAGTCTTTAAATATTGTAAATATTGTGAGTGGGACGAACTTATTCGTTTTTGATACTGAAAAAGTATATGTCAGCACTGCACAAAATTTGATAGAATTAGATAATAATGCTGAAATTAAGTGGCAAAAATCATTAGGTTGGGGATATTTGAATGGTGTCGTCAAGTTGAGAGATAAGTTACAACTATCAATAGATGACTATTCTCTTGACTGGGAGGAAAGACGACTCAAAGTAATCATATCTGATTTAGAAAATGTTTGTAACTATGAAGTTAGTACCAATATCCC
>CAYUFZ010000315.1:1375-3228 GCA_964444025.1 uncultured Emticicia sp. | reverse complement strand
TGTGGGGGCAAATGCTTAACAAATACAATATAAAAATTCACTTTGCACACCGAACGTTTAAATGGAGTAATGAGGCAAAAGGAAATGCAGCTGTTTATTGTGTAATAGTCGGTTTTGCTAACTACGACACTGCAAACAAAAGCATTTTTGATTATGAAGACATTAAAGGGGAAGCCCACGAACTCAAAGCAAAAAATATCAATCCTTATTTAGTTGATGCAAAAGATATTTTAATTACAAAACGATCAAATCCACTTTGTAATGTTCCAAAAATGAGTTTCGGCAATATGCCTCTGGACGGCGGTAATTTAATTTTATCAAACGAAGAAAAAAATGACTTTTTAATCAAAGAGCCCAAGGCCGAAAAATTTATTTTTCCTCTAATTTCTGCTTTTGAATTTTTAAATGGTAGAAAACGTTGGTGCTTATGGTTTGTAGATGCTGAACCAAGTGAATTGAAGCAACTACCAGAGGTTTTAAAGAGAGTTGATGCCGTTAAAAAATTTAGACTTGAAAGTATTGCTCCTTCAACACGAAAATTTGCAGATACGCCGTCGTTATTTCGTGATAAAAATCAACCAGATACCTATATTTTAGTTCCAAGTACAACGTCAGAAAATCGTAAATATATTCCGTTAGGATTTTTTGGTAAAAATCATATTGCAAATAATAGCTGTCATACTATTCCGAATGGTACCTTATTTCATTTCGGAATATTAATGTCTGCAATGCATATGGCTTGGGTTAAACATATTTGTGGTCGCTTAAAAAGTGATTATCGATATTCAAAAGATATTGTTTATAACAATTATCCTTGGCCAGAGAATCCATCGGAAAAACAAATTAAAGCAATTGAAACAGCCGCTCAGAAAGTCTTAGATGCTCGGCAGCAATTTCCTAATAGTTCACTCGCAGATCTTTACGATCCGTTGACAATGCCACCTGCATTAATCAAAGCACATAACGAATTGGATAAAGCAGTTGACCTTGCATACAGACCACAAGCATTCACCACTGAAGCCAACAGAATGGTATTTCTATTCGAACTTTTTGAAAAGTACACAGCAAATCTCTTCACAAAAGTTAAAACCAAAAAGTCAAAATAGCCACAATGGAATTAAAAGAATTTATTACACAGACAATCGTTTAGGTAGCAGAAATTGGCACAGAATAAAAGAATTAATTTTTAAAACTAATCACACTAAATGAAAAACAGCTTATTTAGTTTTTTATGTTTCGGTGATTTAAATCCAATTTTTGAATAATTATATCAAATTACAACCTGATTTGCAGGTATAAAACTTTAATATCAAAATATAGATCCCAAATAAAATGAATAATGAGATAATTAAATTTAGTAAATGGGTAATTGAGAAAGGTGGTAACCTAGATGATTTAATTGATGAAAGAATAGAACCTATAACAGATTTTACTGATACTTTGGGGAATTTGGTGGCACCTGTTAAACTAATTAAATCAATATACGAATCGAGTAGAGCACGGAAGTTCGAAGGTTTTATTAAAGCTTTTGCGTATCAAATTCAAAATCACAAAACAAAGGGAGACGATTTGAATAAAATGGCAAAGTACTTGGAAAATCAAAAAAATTCTAATTTTATTCATGATTTAATAGATAGTGCAATTAAATCACATTCTATTTTTGGTTCAATGATTTTAGGATATTATGCCGGTCATATTTTAATTGATGAATTAGTAATAACTCCCAAAGAAATAATAAAACTCGAATCAATCCGATCTTTAAATGATTTTGAGCTTGCTTGTTTAGTTAGAATATATGATAAAGTAAGTTTAGCAGATGAAGTAAATATTGCGGATTACCAAGAATTGAAAGG
>CAYUFZ010000315.1:0-1275 GCA_964444025.1 uncultured Emticicia sp. | reverse complement strand
ATATTACCGACAGTAACGTCATAGAAGCAGTTAATGACCGAAATTAAACTTTATAAGGCAACAACAAAAGGACTGAAAATTATTGGTAAGTGTTTGCCATTCGTAGCAATTGGAATATGGCTGATAACAGACTATCCTTTTGGAAGCACCGAATACATTATGGGTTGGGTCGTTACTTGCTTTTTTGGACTTGGTTTACCTATTGGATTTTTTCAAACTTTCGACAAAAGACCTCAGATTGTTATCACTGAAAAAGGCATTTGGGACAGAACTACAAATCAAGACGAAGTAAAATGGGAGCAAATAATAGAAGCATATCCTCTCGACATTCATGGACAAAAGTTTATCTCATTAGTAACTGACGACACGTTCGTTTTTAAGAAGAAGTCATACAAGTGGGCTGTAAAAATTAATGAATCTGTTGGAGCACAAAATCTCAACTTGCATTTAGGCCAAATTAATATTGACGAAATTGAACTGACCAATTTTATAAATAAAGTGAGCAAAGCAAGTTTAGAAGAACGAAGAAAACTTATTGAGACATTTAAAATCAATAAAACCAATTTCTCAGCCACGGATTTACAGAAAGTTATTATCTACATTTTTATATCAGTATTGCTTATACTTTTAACACTATCAAGTTATGCCGCATTTATGACAATTATGATAGTAATGGGAGTTTCAGCGGTCATTGCACGTTGGAGACCCGATAATTCAACTCTCAGAAAGTATGCAGGTATTGCAACTTGGCTTGGATTTATAAATATAGTTTTGTGTTTAGGAACAATCAAAATATACGACAACATAACCGAAGACGTGGCTAGACGAGTAACAATTAGAATTGAAGAGTTTCGAAAGCTAAATACAACATTACCTACTGACATTAAATCAATCAATGAAAAATTAGAGCTTAATTTCATAGAACGCTATTTTGCTAACCAAATTGATTATAAGACGCTTAACAATGACTTTGAATTAGAAGCGAATATGCTTTTCGGAGAGCGAAGAATATATGACAAAATCAACAGCGAATGGGAATAATTACTATCGCTTCAGAAGTCTGACAAGCCCATAAAGAGCCACACCGGCTAAAGCAACTCCCACAACCTTATTCATCGTCCTGGGATTTGTATTGGGCGCACTTTTCGCTAATCTTAGCGGATAGTTTATCGAGCTCCTTTTTTACGACGTAGCCGACCCCTGCTGAGGCAGCGGCATATACCATCACATTTGCTAATGATCCAAAAGTGATCGCCATCATTACGGGCTTCACGG
>CAYUFZ010000314.1:0-3258 GCA_964444025.1 uncultured Emticicia sp. | reverse complement strand
ATTTCTTGTATTGAAGATGCTTATAATCAAGAAATTAGCATTCTTTGCTTACCCGAATTATGTATCAGTGGCTACGGGTGCGAAGATGCTTTTTTTCACCCAGACGTGTTGGAGCAATCGTTGGAAAGCTTAAAAGAAATTGTGCCTCATACCTCAGGCATTATTGTTTCTTTGGGATTGCCTATTAAAATCAATCATAAATTATACAATGCCGTGTGTTTGGTTGCCAATAAAAAAATCCTTGGCTTTGTATGCAAACAACATCTCCCTAATTATGGCGTATTTTACGAAGACCGTTGGTTTCACCGTTGGCAAAGCGGCAAAAGAGACCAAATAGAAATAGATGAAATCAGTTATCCAGTTGGCGATTTAGTATTCGATATTGACGGCATCCGACTTGGATTTGAAATTTGTGAAGATGCTTGGGTCGCTAATCGTCCGGGAAGAACATTGTTTGAAAGAGGGGTGGACATCATCCTGAACCCAAGTGCTAGTCCGTTCACTTTCTCAAAATTTGAAACCAGAGAACGATTGGTGATGGATGGAAGCAGGGCTTTTGCATGCAGCTATGTTTACACCAATTTGCTAGGCAATGAGGCGGGTAGATTGATATTTGACGGCGATGCCATGATTGCCTCAGACGGAAACTTATTGGTATCTTCCCCTCGCTTTGGCTATGCCGATTATTACCTCACTTCGGCAGTAATCGATGCCGAAGCTCCAAGAATCAATCATGCTCAAATAAAATCCACTCACAGCAATTCCGATTGGAAAGTCGGCGTATTATTCGATTTTCCCGAAATATTGCCTGTTCGCACACAAAAAGCACAATTAGAAAGTTTTGAGCGAGGGGGACATTTAAAGGAAGAAGAATTTGCCCGTGCCGTAAGTTTAGGATTATTCGATTATTTGCGAAAATCTCGCTCGCAAGGGTTTACCATTTCGCTTTCGGGTGGAGCAGACTCTTGTGCTTGCGTGGCACTCATGGGTTTGATGGTTCGATTGGCAGATGAAAGTATTGGCCTAGTCGCTTTCAAACAAAAATTGGCTTATATTGCCAAAATACAAGACTGCCAAACCATCGAAGAAATCACAGCACAACTCATTCAAACGATTTATCAGGGAACTAAAAATAGCTCTAACGATACCTATGAATCTGCCGAAAGTCTGGCAAAAAGCATTGGAGCAAGTTTTTACCATATTGAAATCGATGAATTGGTAGAAAACTACAAAGGATTAATTGAACAACAAATCGGGAGAAATTTGACTTGGGAAACAGATGATTTGCCTTTACAAAACATCCAAGCCAGAGTAAGAGCCCCAAGTGTTTGGCTGCTTGCGAACCTACACAATCACCTCTTGATTGCTACCTCGAACCGTTCGGAAGTAGCTGTGGGTTATTGTACAATGGATGGCGATACTGCTGGAAGCATCAATCCGATTAGTGGCGTAGATAAATATTGGTTGCGAAATTGGTTGGTTTGGCTTGAAACGATAGGCTGCGAAGTGCATGGAAAACACATAAAAATAGAAGGACTCCATCGAGTAAATCATTTGCAGCCAACCGCAGAACTTCGTCCATTGGAACAAAAACAAACAGACGAAAAAGATTTAATGCCTTATGAAGTACTAAACAGCATCGAAAATCTCGCCATTTACCAGAAAAAAGCACCATTGGAATGTTTGTTTTTTTTAGAAGCAAACTACGGCGAACGTTTCGACCAAAAAACTTTGGCTGCTTGGGTGACAAGATTTTTCAGACTTTGGAGCCGTAATCAGTGGAAAAGAGAGCGATATGCTCCGGGATTTCATTTGGACAGCTATAATTTAGACCCAAGAGGCTGGTGTCGATTCCCGATTTTATCAGGCGGATTTGAAAAAGAATTGGCAGATATGCAAGAATACCTCGACAAAGGCTTTAAAAAGCAAAGTAAAAATAGAATAGGATTTTGAGTTTACGCCCCTCTAAAAATAATTGGAGGGGCGTGAGATTTATTCTAAGCATTTATTTTATTCACTAAAAATACCGACAATTGACAGATAAATTGAATATTTAGTGCTAACTTTAGCAAAAAATGGCTTTTATAATAAACATTTTAGCTGAAATATCTTATCCATATACATTATGCTACAATCTATGACAGGTTTTGGCTCTGCAATAGTAGAAAATGCCAAAATCACTGTGACCATCGAAGTAAAGTCTTTAAACTCTAAGTTTTTTGATATTTATTGCCGAATACCCAGAAATTATTCGGATAAAGAAATTGAAATCCGAAATCTCTTGACCCAAGAATTGGAGCGTGGGAAAGTTGAATTTGCAATGTCCGTGACACCCAAGCAGGATGCGGGGGCTTCTACGGTTGTCAATAGGGGACTCATTAAAGCGTATTTCAAAGATTTGAGAGAAACCGCTTTAGAAATTGGCTTCGAACCAAGTCCAACTGAACTGCTTCGAATGGCGTCGATGATGCCCAATGTATATAATACTGATGCTGCGACCGAAGACGATGCCAAAACAGAATGGAATCTCATCAAAAATGGTGTGATGCACGCCATTCATAAGTGTAAAGAGTTTCGTACACAAGAAGGTGCCAATACAGCAGCGAAGTTTAAGGAATATATCAATAAAATAGCCGAATTACTCACAAAAGTAGAAGAACAAGACCCCAATCGTATTCCTGCCATTCGAGAGCGTTTGGAGAAATCGATACATGATTGGGTTGCTACCGAGCATTTTGACCAAAATCGATTCGAGCAAGAACTGATTTATTATGTTGAAAAATTTGATATTTCAGAAGAAAAAGTAAGGCTTCGGAATCATTTGGAATATTTTATACAAGAAATGCAAATTGCGTCGGTGGGAAAAAAATTAAACTTTATCGCACAAGAAATCGGAAGAGAAATTAATACCATTGGTTCAAAAGCAAACGATGCAATAATCCAAAGAATGGTAATTAATATGAAAGATGAATTAGAAAAAATTAAAGAACAAACCTCGAACGTTCTCTAATTTTAGTTAAATTTGCACGAATTGCCAAAGAAAATCTTGTTTTCTTGTACGATTCCAATATTTTTTATAACCAATAGCTTAATAATTACAATTTTAACTTATGAGCCAAATTGTTCGAGTACACGCGAGACAAATTCTCGATTCAAGAGGAAACCCTACTGTTGAAGTGGATGTTTTGACAGATAATGGATATTTAGGCCGTGCTGCTGTTCCTTCGGGAGCATCTACCGGAATTCACGAAGCCGTTG
>CAYUFZ010000313.1:2013-3270 GCA_964444025.1 uncultured Emticicia sp. | reverse complement strand
TTCGATTAACTGTAAAACCTTGGCATATTGCTCCAAATAAAGGCGATAAGGATTGTTTTCTTCCATTGCCAATGTCAGGGCTATGCCATGTTTTGTTTTCAATTTAAATAATTCCGAATGAGCCAATGAAAATGTGGCAGGCATTTTGTCCGATTGAGCCATTGCTACTCGGATTGAAGCAAAAAAACAGAAGCAAAAAAACCTCAACATAAGACCGTGCATTTCATTCATGAATAAAAAAGACCTACAAGCTCGCTTATAGGTCTTTTTTTATGCTAATTATTTATTATTTTTTGCTTAATCCTGCATCTTCTACATCAGCAAGAATACGCCCACAATGCTCGCAAACAATGATTTTCTTTTGGTCTTTGATATCCGCCTGACGTTGGTGAGGGACAATATTAAAACAGCCACCACAAGCCCCACGTTTTACTTTTACAACAGCCAAACCATTTTCGGCATTCCCACGGATTCTATTATAAGCATTGATTAATCGTTCTTCTACATGAGAAGCAGCCTTATCACGAGAAACCGACAATTTCTTCTCATCTTCCTGACTTTCGGCTATCAAGACATCCAACTCCTTTCTTTTTACCTCCAAATCTTTCTTACGATTTTGCATCGCTTGGTCAACTTCAGCAATTTCGTTGGTTTTATTCTTAATCTTAAATTCAGTTTCTTTCAATCTTTTTTCCGCCAATTGGATTTCCAATTCTTGTAGCTCCAATTCCTTCGCAATTGCATCAAATTCACGGTTATTTCGAACGTTCATTTGCTGGTCTTTGTACTTTTGGATAAGTTTTTCGGCATCTTTCTTGTTTGCTCGATGATTATTGATATCGTTATCCAAGGCATCTATTTCCTTTCTGAACTTATTAATTCTGGTTTCGAAACCAACCACCTCATCTTCTAAATCGCGAACTTCTTCAGGTAAATCTCCACGAAGCTTTTTCAACTCATCCAACTGAGAGTCAATTGACTGAAGCTTGAGTAACGTTTCTAATTTTTGTGCAATTGTTAATTCCATAATATCTAAGACCTTCTTAATTTACATGAGATGATTTTGGCAAAACGGACAAAATATGTATCTGTTTTTTCCAATTAATAATAATAATGTATTGGATTTGTTGGCGTTTCCGACAAATTGACTGCAAAGTTAGTGAATTTTTTACAAATAATATCTTTCAATAATTCTTTTGTGAATTGTTCGGACTCAAAATGTCCAATATCTGCAATAATTATCTGTTTATCCGCATC
>CAYUFZ010000313.1:0-2003 GCA_964444025.1 uncultured Emticicia sp. | reverse complement strand
CCGTAATAAAAACATCCACTTGCTGTCTGATAGCCTCGCTCAACAAAAAGCTCCCAGCTCCTCCGCACAAGGCGACCCGCTTGATTTTACTTTTTATTAGCTCCGTATGACGAATAACGTTTAAATCCAACTTTTGTTTTAAATACCCTAAAAACTCTTTTGCATCTATTTCATTCGCTAATTCAGCGATAAGCCCCGCCCCTATTCGATTATTCAAATTTTCTAATGCAATCAAATCAAAGGCAATTTCCTCATAAGGATGTACCCGGTACATAGCTGCCAATACTTGATTTTTAAGATGAATCGGCACAATTACCTCCAGCCTATTTTCTAATACTTTTTCGTGTTGATTTGCCGTTCCGATGCTTGGATTTGCCAATTCATTTGGTTTGAAAGCTCCTTCTCCTTCGGATTTAAAGCTTACATGACTATAATTGCCTATATTTCCAGCCCCAGCCTGATGAAGTGCATCTAATAAAGCATCAGAAAAATCAATTGGTACAAAAACGACTAATTTAAGCATCGTTTCTGCCTTAGGGCTAAGTATTGTGGGATTTAAAAGCTCGAGTTTTTCGGTAATTTTAAAATTAACACCTCCAAAAGCATGGTCTAAATTCGTATGCGACGCATAAATAGCAATATCATTTTTGATTGCCTTGATAATTGTTCGCTCTATATAATTTTTACCATTAATTTTTTTCAATCCCTTGAAAATAATCGGATGGTGGGCGATGACTAAATTACATTTTTTTTGAATGGCTTCTTCTATCACTTCTTCTGTTGAATCCAAACAAATCAAAATCCCATTGACTTCGTTTGTGGAATCACCCACAATTAATCCTGCATTGTCGTAATTTTCTTGGTAAGCCAAAGGAGCAAAAGTCTCCAAATAGGCTATAATATCTTTAATTTTCACGAGATGAACTATTTTTGCCAATAATCAGCAAAGCTAATCAATTATGTCTTATTTTAGTTATTACAAGACAAAAACTTCGTTATTGGCATTTTTATCCCAAAATAGCTTTAACAATTAAAACAAATTTTTCTCTCTTGAATACAAACAAGCTGTTTATCATATTCATACTTTGAATTAAAATACAGGGGAAAATGAATTATAACTGGGCTATTTTAGTATGACATTTTCCATCATTTGTTCTCCAAATAGTAAGAACACATCCTTGATCTAAATAACTTTGACCACATTTAGCAAAACTTAATCCAGAACCTGAGCAAACTTCTGTTCCTATTGATTTACTACATGCTGAAACCCGTGCATTTTCGTTTACTTTTGGCTCAGAATCGAAATAAAAGCTTAATAAATCCTTTTCAAAATTGAACTTATATTCATTATCCTGTTTATATAGTACCAAAGCATCGCTCTCATTTTGAAGCAATAACAGTTTTTCATTCAAGATATCTTCAAATTTATTTCCCTTAGCAAGAGAAATCGCAGGCTCTTCATTTTTTTGACAATTGACTGTTACAAAAGTCAAAATACTTAAAAACAGCAAAATACTTAATTTACCTCTCATTATGTTTGATAGATTTAAGTGAAAAAAATAAGAAATATCCCTGTATTTTAATCCCTAACAAACTTACGAGGCAGTTATTTTCATCACAAGTACAAATCGGTAAGTGGCAGTATATTTACAATAATTGGCTAAATATTGAGGAAAATCGGCAAGCTAGCAGACTTTTTCATTCAGAAAAACCCATCCGATTGTTGTCAAATGGTCAATATGCTACAAAAAATTAATACACAAAATTCTGAAACTAAACATCCAATGAAACGTGGTACAATACCCAACTTAAGTCTAAGCAAAAAAGGGTCAAGAATTAAAAAACTCGACCCTTTTTGCAGATTTTTTTATCCAAGAGATGTACGAGCATCTTTGTCTGGGTCATTTTTCACCACACACACATCATCTAAAATCATTGTTTCACCTTTATCCATCGAATATTGAGGCCAGTTCGGCAGCCCACCTCCATTTGGATTACCTGTT
>CAYUFZ010000312.1:0-3271 GCA_964444025.1 uncultured Emticicia sp. | reverse complement strand
GCAAATATTCGATAATATTCAAGACAATGATTTTATCAAAACTTTTGAAGAAAACAATATCGGCACAATTTTATGGAAATATTGCTTAGCATTCTCACTTATCTTTTTATTGGCAGAAATTCTACTCATTAAATTCATGAAAAGCTAACGCAGGTGTAGCCCAAGTACGAGACCCCACATCAATATAAAACTGACCAACAAAGAGATATTTACTAGTGTTCCGGCGATGCGGGAATCATACCCCAATTCGTCGGAAAAAGGTAAAATTGTGAGTCCAATCGGCAGGACAATACAAATTATCAAAACACTTTTTACCAAAGGAAAATCTACCAACCATACCGAAAGCAAAAATACCAACATTAATGCAACCGAATATCTAAACAAAATCACTTTAGATATTTCGAAAAATTGCTTTTTATTCAATTCAAAACTTAAATATATCCCCATTAATAACAAAACAAGCGGTTTGTTGGCTTTTGCGAGGGTATCGAGAATATTGATACTAAATTCGGGTAAATCAATTTTTAAAAAATTAATACATAATCCAATAAACATCCCATGAACAGGAGGCAAGCTAAATACTTTTTTTAGAATTTTCTTCCAAGAAATCTCCTCCATCTGTTTTGATGAAAAATAAGCCCCGATGGGATACACCACGCCAAAAACAATAATCGTATTGCCGATGTCAAACATGACAGCATACACCAAGGCATCTTTTCCAAACAAACCCTCGATAATAGGAAATCCGAACAACCCGACATTCAATCCACCCGCTCCCATGGTCAAAATTCCTCGCAAATCACGGGGTAGTTTTGAAAATAAAAAATATGCAATCAACAAATTAGTACCACAGAAGAAGATACAAAATAGCGGAATCAGCAAAAGCGTTGGTTCTAATTGTACCCTCGAAGTAGAGACAATCATCAGTGCTGGAAAAGTAGTGTGCATCAGAAACTTAGAGATAATTTTCCCATCCGATTCCGAAATAAATTTATATTTTTTGATTAAAAAACCAATTAAAATAAAACACAAGGTAATGATAAAAACTTGATTGGTAGCACCCATGAATTGATGATATTTCTATAAATTTGAAAAAAAGCTTGGTCGTCCTCGTATAGAATCGAAAATCATTCGTAAAATTAGAGCTTTTTTTGGGGAAGAAAGCCATTTTTTATAAAATTCAAGTTTTTTTTATCAATTCTGACATTTTATAAAAACTTAACTTCAATAATTTTTTAATTTTATAAAAAACCTTCACTTTTATAGATTCTAATCCTTGACATAATGAAAAAACTAATCCTTCTTTTATTGAATCTCTGCCCCTATTTTGCTTTGGCACAAAGTTGGGAGATAATCGCTCCTGCAGAAAACCTGCCTACTTTTATCGACAAAAACCATCCGTCTGTTATTCCAAATGGGAGATTCATTGAACCGAGAGGAAAGCAAATTATGACAGCCCCCCATCCATTTGGCTTGGTTATCAGTCCAGACGGAAAGACGGCAGTTACAGCCAATTCAGGGATTGTTCCTTTTTCTATCAGTATCATTCAAAATATTTTGGAAGAAAACCCTCAAGTTCGCCAAATCCCTGAAGGTGCCAAAAATGATGAAGGCATGTTGGAAGCTTGTTTTATGGGGCTTGCCATTGCTCCCGACAACCAGACCCTCTATGTTGCGGGAGGAGAAGCCAACAAAATTTTTAAATATAATCTTCAGAACGGAAAAAAAATCGGCACCATTAATGCTGCTCTAAAAACCACCACTCACGATTATCGACACGGATATTTGGGAGATATGGTATTGAGCAAAGATGGCAAAAAACTCTATGTTGTGGATCAAATTGGCTTTCGGATGTTGGTAATTGATACAGACACCGAGAGAATTTTGGCAAATATCCCTACTGGCAGATATCCTTTTGGCATTTGTCTATCCCCCGACGAATCCAAGGTGTATGTGGCAAATGTAGGAGTTTTTGAATATAAATATTTTACAGACTTAGACCCCAAAAACCTCAAAGAAACAGCCCATAAATATCCATCAAGTCGCTATGGTTCAAAAGAAATGAAAGAGGGAATCCCCTCGCAGGGAGTTCCAGCATTAGGCGACCCCAATGCCCCAGAATCTTTCTCCGTTTGGGTATTTTCGACTGACATTCAAGAAAATCAAAAACCTTTGGCAAGCATCAAAACGGGGTTTTTGGTCGGGGAAATGATTGAAGATTTCCCTGCTATTGGAGGCTCAAGCCCAAACTCTCTGGTAGCAAGCGACCAATATGTGTTTGTCAGCAACGGCAATAACGATTGTATTTCTGTGATAGATATAAAAGAAAATAAAGTTTTAAAGAATATATTTTTATCTCCCGATAGTCGTTTGGGCAAATTGAAAGGTATTATCCCTTTCGGCTTGGGTTTATCTCCTGACCAAAAGCGATTATACGTTGCCGAATCTGGCATCAATGCAGTGGCAATTATCGATATACCTTCTCTTCAGGTAATCGGACACCTCCCGACGGCATGGTTTCCGTCTAAACTTAAAGTCAGCAATGACGGCAAAAAACTAATCGTAGCCAATGCCAAAGGATACGGCAGCGGACCAAACGGAGGCAAAGATTTTCAAATAAAATCGGAAGGCAGCTACATCGGCTCATTAATGAAAGGCAATGTTTCTGTGATGGATATTCCTAATGACCAAGATTTGGCAAAAGAAACCCAAACGGTGGTAGAAAATAACTTCAAATTCATTCCTAAAAATAGCCAAAAAAGCATATTGGAAAATGGCAGTATCAAGTATATTGTATTTATTGCCAAAGAAAACCGAACTTACGACGAAGTATTCGGGCAATTGGAAGGAGGAAACGGAGACCCTAATTTGGCAAGATTTGGATTAAATCGTCGAATTTCTAACAAAAAAGGAACAAAAATCGTTGAAAATGCACAAATCATGCCCAATCATACTGCTTTAGCCAAGCAATTTGCTATAAGCGATAATTTTTACTGCGACTCGGATGTATCGGCAGACGGACATCGTTGGCTTGTCAGCACCTATCCAAATGAATGGTGTGAAACCGCCACCGCTGCTTCCTATGGTGGCAAACGAGGGATGAAAGACTCCTCGGCTGCTCCTGGAAATTTGGCAATTTATGGTTCAGCAGGTTCTATTTATCCCGAAGACTATAACGAAGCAGGCTCTCTTTGGGACCATTTGGTAAGATACAACAAAGATTTTTTCAATTTTGGATTTGGAGTAGAAATGGCTGGTGCATACAGCGATA
>CAYUFZ010000311.1:0-3280 GCA_964444025.1 uncultured Emticicia sp. | reverse complement strand
AATGGAGCAATAAAACACTGCGGCAGCTCTGGCTTGTCCGTCAAACCATAAACATGGATAAATTTGATTGGTCATTGATACCATTGTTATATTTATTGTAAAACAAGGTATCAATTAATTATCTACCTTGCCTTAGTTTATATTTTCAACCTTGTGAAAGACTAATCCTTACATTGCTTTCTTATCTTTTACGATTAAATATATATCATTTTCAAGAGCGAGATAACCAAACTCATAGACAAAGAAATAGACTGCCCCTTTCATTGTTTTTCTCAAATTTGTAAGCATATTAAAATCAAATCCTTTCTCCAATAATATATTCTTAGCTACTTTTGCTTTATCATCTTTACACAATTCTTCTAGGATTTTCCGATTTCTACGAAGGGCATTATTGGTATTTCGGACAAAATTATTAGCATCTGCATTGGCTTTATTATTATAAGCATTTCTACACAAATCCGAACAAAATTTTTTATCCGAACGACCAAGCAAGGTTTGAGAACATTCGAGGCAAAGCTTTATCATGATAATTAATCAATAGTTAGAGTTAGTCATTTTGTAATAAAATAAAAATATTTTTGGGCAATTAAAAACATTTAATTTTTTCAAATATAATAAAAATATTCATTTGCAAACGGTTACAACTATTTTTAATCATCTGTAAACGCTTATAATACGAATATTTTTTCTTGAATTTATCACTTTTGCAAAGTCAATCTGCGACAAATCAAAAAAAAGTTTAGAACAATCAAACAACTACAATTATGAATAGTGTAAAATTAATCGGCCTGGTAGGTTCTGAAATCACAAATACAGATTTTGAAAATGGAAAAAGAGCCAGTTTCAGCTTGGCAACCAATGAATCCTATATGAATAAAAACAACGAAGAAGTAAAAAACACAACTTGGCACCAAATAGTCGCTTGGGGTAAAGTAGCTGATGTATGCAGCAATCTTGTAAGTAAGGGCAAACTATTGCAAGTAGAAGGGAAGATTAATTATAGGAATTATGTGAATAAAGAAAATAAAACCATTTATATCACCGAAATAGTTGCTTTAAATGTAGCCGCTGTTTCAAAATAAAAAAATCGCCTCTGATTGGAGGCGATGAAAGCTATACTTTTGCTGTGATTTTCAATAGAGGAATGTCAGTTCATTTGAAGAATTTTTATTTCAGTTCTTCTATTTTGGGCATGTTGCTCTTCTGTACATTCCACTCCATCCACACAACCATTTATTGGCATAGACTCTCCGTAGCCGGCGTATTCTACACGGCTACGGCTTATGCCACGTTTGAACAGATAATTGGCAGACGCTTGAGCCCTTCCTTCTGAAATTTTTTGATTAAAATCACTTTCCGAACGACTATCCGTATGAGAACGCAATTCAATACGCATTTTTGGATATTGCCGCATCATTGTTACTAATTTATCCAATTCCAAACGAGCATCGTTTCTTAAATCACACCTGCCATAATCAAAATAAATATTTTCCACTTCCACAATATCTCCTGTCCCAAACATATATATATCTGCAAGAATCGGGCCATTTTTACAGCTCAATTTCCTAATTCGTTTCCCTTTTGAGCCTAAATTGTTTTTAGCCCCCTCCAATGTGTAATCACAACCCTCAACTGCCATAAATTCAAAATTCCCCGCTGCATCCGTAAATGCGGTTTGGCTAGAATTATCACACTCATTACGCAACGTAACCAATACTCCATCCTCTGCTTTTTTGCTTCCCTGAGCCAATACACGACCCTTGATGGTACACAAATTACCACTACTCATGCTTGAGCTTCCCGTAAATGTAGAGCTATTACTCGATTGGCTTATGGCGGATTGCGACCCCGAAGCAATCGTATTTGAAGTAGCACTTTGCTGTGTTAATGCCGATTGAGAAGAGCTAACCGTAGCCGAAGAGTCCTTGATAACCTTTATTTGATTGAGGGGTATTTCGAGTCGAGAAGCCTCATTTTCGCAATCTTTTGTGGAAAAGCTAACAGTATTGGCATTGTATCCCTCATGCGTTGCCCTAAAGATAAACTCCAAATTTTCGGTCAATCCCTCTAATTTCAAACTTCCATTCGCATCAGTAATTTTTTCTTGAATTGCTCCATTTTTATCTTCAAACGAAATTTTGGTATTTTCGAGAGGCATTTTTGTTTCCGAATCATAGACTGCCAATATTAAATCACAACCCTCTTTATCCTCACATTCACGTTCAAATTTATAAATATCATCATCGGCACCTCCCTGCTTTCTGTTCGAACTAAAATATCCCGATTTACGTAATCCATCAGTAATTAATCCAAAATCATCTTTACTTGAATTGATGGGGCTACCCACATTCGTTGCATCATCCTTTACCTCTGTACCGTCCAACTGAGCATAGAAAATATCCAATTCCCCCAAGCCTGCCAAACCATCCGAAGAATAGTACAAATTTCCTTTTTCATCAACAAACGGAAACATTTCATTTCCTTTTGAGTTGATTTTTTTGCCTAAATTAATAGGAGCTGACCAAGAATTACCTTCCAACTTAGAAACATAAATATCTGTTCCACCAAATCCTCCAGGCATATCCGAGGAGAAAAACAGAAGTTTCTCGTCGGGAGACAAAGCCGGATGCCCAGTAGAATACTCATCACTATTGAAAGGAAGCTCTTCGATGTTTGTCCAACCATCTTTTGCTGCTTGCCCCGTGTATAGTTTCAATTTATTGATTCCATCCGAACTTCTTTGGGCTTTTCCATTAATAAAATTATTTCTGGTAAAAATTACTTTTGAACCATCCTTGAAAAAAGCCGCTGGGCCTTCATGATATTTTGAATTAATACTTCCGCTAAATCTTTCAGACTCCGTGATGGGTTTATCGCCATATCCATTTCCCGCCAAAACATTGGTCCCTACGTAGCTTCCAAGTGTACGGTTGTCGTTTGAGGTAATAGGCGTATAATCGTCCGAACCAAGAGACGGAGCTTTTCTTGATTTTTGTTTGGTATTACTTTCGGAGCTGCCACCAATTCCGGCAGTGGATGGACTAACCGATGATATATCATCCAAATAAAATAAATCCAAAAATGGCGAGCCATTCCAAGAAAAAGCACGTTTAGCACTTGTTCCATTTTGTCTATTAGAAACAAATACCATCCCCTTTTTGAAATAAGAAGGCGAAAATTCGGCAGCGGTAGTATTGATACTTAGGTAATCAACTTTATAACAAGAGGCATTTTTGGATAAAACACTGACATCACTATACAATTTAGAAAAACCTTTGCC
>CAYUFZ010000310.1:690-3286 GCA_964444025.1 uncultured Emticicia sp. | reverse complement strand
GATCTGTTTCCTGTTGGCCAGGAACAAGATCGGGATTGGCTTTGTCTTTTACATTCAGTTCCGCTTCAATATCAGTGGTTACTTCGGCGCCAAAGACTTTACCATCCATAGAAGGGTTTAAATTAGTTGATGTGCCCACATCTGGAGCCATAGATATCATAAGCTCTGAAGGTACACGCCATTTTTTTTCAAAATCAGTATCCCTGCCCGAATAGAGGATAATGTCTGCTTCATCGACTTTGGATGTTTCAAAAAATTTGGGAGATTGACTCAATGTATTGATTTCCCCGAAGACTTTATTGGCATATTCGATTAAATCTTTGGTGGCAGCACCTTCTTTTTCAAAATAATATTTTACTTCTGATTTGTTCCATTTTTCTACCAAATTTCTGCTACCGCCCAATCCAGCACTTTTGAAGGTATTCATCACAAATTGCCCTTCGGTATCGGTTGGTTGCCATTGAGGCTTGATACTGCTTTCTTCATTGTTGGTAGAACAGGCAATTGTCAATGAAAAAAAAACAATTAAAACGAATAAAACCTGCCATTTGTCTTTCATTTTGATAGAAATTTGTTTTAAAAATATTGAATGATAGATACGATTTTTGTTTATTTTTCCTTGTTTTTGTACATAAATTTAGGAAAAAAATAAGTTTATTCAAGGATAAAATTACCTTAAAAACGAAATTTCATTTGTTAAATGATAATTTCGGCGAAATGTTTTTATAATAAATGATTTAATTATTGTATTTTTTAAAGATAATACAATAGAGATTGCCAGAAAATAAAAAATCTGTGCTATCTTTGTCTTTCGGTAGTCGTGTGATAAACGTATTAAAATCACATACAAAATAGAAACTTCAATTAAAAAATGCCGAAAAATCCCAATCTAAAGTCAGTTCTTATCATAGGCTCGGGACCGATTGTAATCGGGCAAGCCTGCGAATTTGATTATTCCGGTTCACAAGCCGCAAGGTCACTCAGAGAAGAAGGTATCGAGGTTAGTTTAATTAACTCGAATCCTGCTACAATCATGACTGACCCCCTCAATGCTGATTTCGTTTATCTGAAGCCTCTTGAAAAAAAATCAATTGTCGAAATTCTTGAAAAACATCAAGCGATGGGACGACCGATTGATGCCGTCCTTCCGACAATGGGTGGTCAGACGGCACTCAATTTAGCGATTGATTGTGATAAAGCCAATATTTGGAAAAAATATAATGTCCAAATCATTGGTGTAGATATTAAAGCCATTGAAACCACCGAAGATAGAGAGCTTTTTAGGCTAAAAATGCTCGAAATTGGGGTAGGGGTTTGTAAGGGTCGAACGGCTAGGTCTTTTTTAGAGGGAAAAGAAATTGCTCAGGAAATTGGATTTCCTTTGGTGATTCGTCCGTCTTTTACTTTGGGTGGCACTGGAGGTGGTTTTGTAAATACAGCCGAAGAATTTGATAAAGCCTTGAATCATGGCTTGCATGCCTCTCCTGTACATGAGGTTTTGGTTGAGCAATCGATATTGGGTTGGAAAGAGTTTGAGTTGGAGCTTTTACGTGATAATCTTGGAAATATTGTCATTATTTGTACCATTGAGAATTTTGACCCAATGGGTGTGCATACTGGAGATTCAATCACGGTTGCTCCAGCAATGACGCTTCCAGATACGATTTATCAAAAAATGCGTGACATGGCAATCAAGATGATGAATGCCATCGGAAAGTTTGCGGGTGGTTGTAATGTGCAGTTTTCATTAAATCCTGACACCGACGAAATTATTGCGATAGAGATTAATCCAAGGGTTTCTCGTTCTTCTGCCTTGGCATCGAAAGCGACCGGATACCCGATTGCTAAAATTGCCGCTAAAATGGCTATTGGCTATAATTTGGATGAATTGATAAATCCAATTACTGGAAGTACGTCTGCATTCTTTGAACCAGCCATTGATTATGTCATTGTGAAAGTGCCTCGTTGGAATTTTGATAAATTCCCTGGTTGTGACCGTACTTTGGGGCTACAAATGAAGTCTGTGGGCGAAACCATGGGTATCGGCAGAAATTTTCAAGAAGCTCTCCAAAAAGCTTGTCAATCGCTTGAAATTAAACGGAATGGTTTGGGGGCAGACGGTAAAGAATTGCGTGACCAAGATGCCTTGAAAAAATCTTTGGCAAATCCTTCTTGGAATCGTTTGTTTCATGTTTATGATGCTTTTAAAGCTGGTTTGTCTTTCAAAACAATTCAAAATTTAACCAAAATCGACAAATGGTTTTTGCGTCAAATTGAAGAATTAATTTTGTTAGAAAAAGAAATAGAACAATTCTCCATTGATACTATTTCGAGGGAATTATTACTCACTGCCAAACAAAAAGGGTACGCCGATCGTCAAGTCGCTCATATTTTAAATTGTAAGGAAAGTCAGGTTTTTAATAAAAGAATCGAATTAGATATTCATAGAATTTATAAATGCGTGGATACTTGTTCGGCAGAATTTGAAGCAAAAACGCCTTATTATTATTCTACTTTTAGTACTTCAAAAGATAATTTTGATAATGAATCGATTTCTTCTTCGAAGAAAAAAATTGTGGTACTTGGCTCTGGCCCT
>CAYUFZ010000310.1:0-680 GCA_964444025.1 uncultured Emticicia sp. | reverse complement strand
GGTCCTAATAGAATTGGACAAGGAATTGAGTTTGACTACTCTTGTGTTCATGGTGTTTTGGCCGCTAAAGAATGTGGATATGAAGCAATTATGGTTAATTGTAACCCAGAAACAGTTTCTACCGACCCAGACATCGCCGATAAATTATATTTTGAGCCGGTTTTTTGGGAGCATGTCTATGATATTATTCAGCACGAAAAACCAGAAGGGGTTATTGTTCAGCTAGGTGGGCAAACAGCCTTGAAAATGGCTGAAAAACTAACCAAATATGGCATCAAAATCATCGGAACTTCCTATGATGCTTTGGATTTGGCAGAGGATAGAGGGCGTTTTTCGGCAAGATTGAGAGACTTGAATATTCCTTATCCTTTGTTTGATACGGTGCGTTCTGCCGACAAAGCTGTGGAGGTTTCTCGTGAGTTAGGTTTCCCATTATTGGTTCGCCCAAGTTATGTATTGGGTGGCCAAAGCATGAAAATTGTCATTAATGAACAGGAATTGGAGCAGCATGTCGTCAAAATTCTAAATGATATTCCTGACAACAATATATTGGTCGATCATTTCTTAGAAAATGCCATCGAAGCGGAATCTGATGCTATTTGTGATGGAGAAAATGTGTATATTATCGGGATTATGGAACATATTGAGCCGGCGGGGATTCATTCTGGCGCTTCTTATGC
>CAYUFZ010000309.1:0-3305 GCA_964444025.1 uncultured Emticicia sp. | reverse complement strand
ACCGAACTAAATTTTCGTCGAACGCAATACCATATTTATCCAAAGCAGCTTTATACCCCGCAAATCGTTCATGAGTTGTCGAAAGTAATGATGGGCTAGTCAAATGGGCAATTCGTTTTTTCCCCGATTTTATCAAATATTCTGTTGCTTGAAAAGCCCCTTCAAAATTTTCAGCAACGACTTTATTGGCAACAATTTGTTCAGAAATTCTATCAAAAAGCACCAAAGGTAATTTTTTTTCTTGTAAAGCCTGAATGTGAGAGACATCGGTGGTTTGTCCAGACAAAGAAATCAATAATCCATCTACCTTTCGAGCAATGATTTGCTGGACATTGGCTACTTCACGCTGGTACGATTCGTGGCTTTGAAAAATAACTACATGGTAGCCTCTTTGCTGAGCAATGGCATCAATTCCATTGATGGCTTGCGAGAAGAAATTATTTGCAATTTCAGGTACAATGATTCCGATGGTTTTACTTTTATTTTCTTTCAAACTAAGAGCAATCGGATTGGGAGAATAATGCACCCTTGCAGCATACTCAAGCACCAATCGCTTGGTTTCTGCATTTATCTCATAGCTTCCCCTCAATGCCCTAGATACGGTGGAAGTAGATAAATTGAGGGCTTTGGCAATATCTTTGATTGTAACTGCTTCCAAAATTAATTCTCGTTATAATACAATTTTTTGAAAGTGTAAATTTAAGCACAATTAACTTTAAAATAATCTTTTAAATAAAAAAATTCTAAGCTTCTTCAAAGATTCAATAATCATTTCATTTTTGATAACGTTCCCGACAACGTTTGCATAAAGATATTATCTGAAATATTTGCTCAAAACAAAAACTTAAGACATCTTAGAAAAATGAAACTATCTATATAAATCTTTACAAAAGTTTCATTTCAAGGAATTGTACATTTTTAAATAAATTATAAATCCAAAGATAAACTTTTGGACAAAATATAAAATGATGTTTACTTTAAAAGGGAAAATTGCCCTGGTGACGGGTTGTAATAAAGGAATTGGCAAAGGAATCGCCTTGGGATTGGCAGAAGCTGGAGCCGATATTATAGGCGTGTCGGCTTCAATAGCCTTGGAAGGCAGCCAAATAGAAAATGAAGTGAGAGCATTAGGAAGAAATTTCAAAGCTTATCAAGCAGATTTTGCGAATCGAGAAAGCTTGAAATCATTCATTCATTCGGTCAAAAATGACTTTCCGGTCATTGATATTTTGGTCAATAATGCTGGTACTATTCTACGAATGCCAGCAGCCGAACACCCCGACGAATACTGGGACAAAGTCATGGAAATAAACCTTGATTCTCAATTTATTTTAGCCCGAGAAATAGGCAAAGAAATGATAGCACGAGGCAGTGGAAAAATTATATTCACCGCATCTTTGCTTACTTTCCAAGGGGGAATTAATGTTCCGGGGTATGCTGCCAGCAAAGGAGCAATTGGAAGTTTGGTAAAAGCTTTGGCAAATGAATGGGCAGGAAAAGGAGTCAATGTCAATGCGATTGCTCCAGGATACATTGCTACCGACAATACCGAAGCTCTTCGAAATGACCCCGACCGTAGTCAATCTATTTTGGGTCGTATTCCTGCCGGAAGATGGGGTACTCCAGAAGATTTTAAGGGGCCTGCCATTTTCTTGGCTTCTAATGCATCCGATTATGTACATGGCACCATTCTGACCGTTGATGGCGGTTGGATGGGTCGTTAAAAAACTCAATTTATCAATCATTCAATCAAAAATAATGAAAACAAGATACGAAAGTAGCCCCAAGGAAACCGCCAAAATGAATACAGCGGAATTACGTGAGAATTTTTTAGTGGAAACCCTATTTTCTGAAAACAAAATAAATCTGACCTATTCGCATTATGACAGACTAATTTTAGGGGGCATTATGCCATTTGATGAAGCAATTCACTTAGGAAATTACGAGGAATTAAAATCAGATTATTTCTTAGAAAGACGAGAAATAGGCATCATCAACGTTGCTGGAGATGGCAAAATCACTGCCGACGGAGAAAGTTTTTCTATCAATAAATTAGATTGCGTTTATTTAGGAAAAGGAACAAAAGAAGTCATTTTTGAGAGTATAAATCCTCAAAACCCTGCCAAATTCTTCATACTTTCTGCCCCTGCTCATCAAAGTTATCCAAACCGATTGATGACTAAAGAAAGTGCTTCTCCTGCTGAAATGGGAGCCATAGAAACAGCCAATAAACGTATTATTTATAAATATATTCATCTGGACGGAATCCGTAGCTGTCAGTTGGTCATGGGCTTAACTGTCCTACAAACTGGAAGTGTTTGGAATACCATGCCGGCACATACGCACGACAGACGCTCAGAAGTGTATTGTTATTTTGATGTTCAGGAAAATCAGGGGGTTTTACATTTGATGGGACAAGCCCAAGAAACACGTCACCTTTGGGTAGCGAATCACCAAGCCATTATTTCGCCTCCATGGTCGATTCATTCTGGTTGTGGAACTACTAATTATTCTTTCATTTGGGGAATGGGCGGTGAGAATCAGTCCTTTACAGATATGGATTTTATTGCAATCAATGAATTGAAATGATGCTCAAATTTTTTAAACTAATCTATTTATTATGAAAGCTCCCTTCGGTCGTTTACTGTTGCTGATTATTTTATTTCTTGGAAATTCTGCATTTTTACATTTGTGGGATACTCCTAAAAAACCTCAAATCTTTTTGATTGGAGATTCTACTTGTGCCACTAAAAATGACTATGATGCACCAGAAACAGGTTGGGGACAAGTATTTTCAGAATATTTAATCGACGCTATCGAGGTTCAGAACCATGCTGTAAACGGCCGAAGTACCAAAAGCTTTCGTACGCTCGGGCATTGGAAAAAAGTACATGAGCAGTTAAGAAAAGGAGATTATGTATTCATTCAATTCGGGCATAATGACCAAAAAGAAAGCGATTCTAGCAGATTTGCAGCAGCACAAACCGATTATAGAAAAAACCTGATTCGCTACATCGATGAGGCAGAGGCAAAAGGAGCTGTTCCGGTGCTTCTTACTCCAATTATGAGAAGAAAATTTGACGATAAAGGGGTATTTATTGACCAACACGGCGAATATCCAGAAGTCGTGCGAAGCATTGCACAAGAACGAAAAATAGCCTTGATTGATATGCACCAACTAAGCAAAAAAGCGATAGAAAATGCAGGAGTCGAAGGCTCAAAAAAAATATTTATGCACTATGCCGCTGGGGTTTTTCCAAAATTTCCAAATGGAATTGAAGACAATACTCATTTTTCCCCTTATG
>CAYUFZ010000308.1:0-3319 GCA_964444025.1 uncultured Emticicia sp. | reverse complement strand
GCAATACACTTTTAATGTATGGGTCCTGGGTTCGAATCCCAGCGGGATCACAAAAGCCTCCAACAGAGGCTTTTATTTTTAAAGTACAAAGCAAGACAAAAATTTGGAAAAATCTTTATCCTTTTTTAGTTTTGTGAAATAGATTAAGGTCTACTAATGGCGAGGTGGTGAAACTGGTAGACACGCTACTTTGAGGTGGTAGTGGGCGAAAGCCTGTGAGAGTTCGAATCTCTTCTTCGTCACATCAAGTTCATACTTGAAAAATTTTTAAGTTTAAGTTGAACATTTGTTATTTGAAAAGCCTTTCCGATTGAGAAAGGCTTTTTTGTTGTCTCACTTTTAATGTAAATCACCCTTTACTTACTTCCAAACTTCTATCTTGAGTATTCTCATAGCAATAAAAGATACTATTTTGCAACTATTAGACAAATCTTTTTATTGTTATTTTCATTTTTTATTGAAAATAAATTCTTATCTTTGCGTTTGTTTTTCATATTTATTAATCTAAGTTAACATCAAATGTATTTAACTACGGAAAAAAAGGAAGAAATCTTTGCTGCAAAAGGCTTCCAAAAAAAGGCGACTGATACAGGTTCAGCTGAGTCGCAAATTGCATTATTTACTTTTCGTATTGCTCACCTTACAGAACATCTAAAATCTCACAAACACGATTACTCGTCGAGAGCAGGTTTGTTGAAATTAGTTGGTAAGCGTCGTCGTTTGCTTGATTATTTGTACAAGAATGACATTTCTCGTTACAGAGCAATCATCGCCGAATTAGGAATTCGTAAGTAATATTATTTTTCAGGGAATCATTTATTTGATTTCCTGATTTTTTTCTAAAGCATTCTTACCCAATTTTTATATTCTATTTATCCCCGCGGAATTACGGATAATAACTGCCACGCAAAAGCGGAAACGTGGTCTTAAATGAAATTCAAAATGTTTAACATTCATGCCAAATCCATCGAAATGCCTGATGGGAAGGTGATTACTATTGAAACTGGCAAATTAGCTAGACAAGCTGATGGCTCTATTGTATTAAGATGTGGAAATGCCATGCTTTTGGCTACGGTTGTTGCAGCTCATGAACACAAAGAGGGAACTGATTTTTTACCACTTTCTGTAGATTATCAAGAAAAGTTTGGTGCAGCTGGCAAAATACCCGGAAGCTTTCAACGACGTGAAGGAAGATTATCGGATAATGAAGTATTAATAAGTCGTTTGATTGATAGGGCATTACGACCAATATTTCCTGAAGATTACCATGCTGAAGTACAAGTAATGGTTTATTTGATTTCATCTGACCCTGAAGTGCAACCAGATGCATTGGCGGCTCTTGCGGCTTCTGCGGCTATTGCAGTTTCTGATATTCCATTCAATGGACCAATTTCTGAAGTAAGAGTAGCAAAGATTGATGGTCAATATATTATTAATCCAACAAGCTCCGAAATTAAAAGAGCTTCGCTTGATTTAATTGTTGCCGGTACTATCGATAATATTATCATGGTAGAGGGTGAAGCCGATCAATGTACAGAAGATGAAATGGTAGAAGCTATTAAGCTTGCTCATCAAGCAATTATTGTGCAAATTAATGCTTTGAAAGAATTAGAATCGGCTGTTGGTACTACTGAGAAAAGAGTGTATAATCATGAGATTCATGATGAGGAGCTAAGGGAGAGAATGAATAAGGAGCTTTATGATAAAGTTTATGCTGTATGTTTGGAAGGCAATAATAAAAAAGAAATTAGAAAAGAAAAGTTTTCTGCTATTCTGGATGAATTTTTAGCATCTTTATCTGAGGAGGAGTTGGCTGCAAAAAAATCTCTAGCGAAAACTTATTTTGGAGATATTCAATATTATGCTTCTCGAAATATGGTATTGGATGAGCGTGTAAGATTGGATGGTAGAAAATTAGACGAGATTCGTCCGATAGTTTGCGAAGTTGACTATTTGCCTTCGGCTCATGGTGCTGCACTATTTACCCGAGGAGAGACTCAATCTCTCACCACAGCTACTTTAGGTACGAATCTTGACGAAATGATTATCGACCAGGTAATGTGTACGGGTTATAGTAAGTTTTATTTGCATTATAATTTCCCTGGATTTTCAACGGGTGAAATTAAGCCTAACAGAGGAGCAGGAAGAAGAGAAATTGGGCACGGTAATCTTGCTCAACGTTCATTGAAAAAAGTTTTACCTCCCGATTCCGAAAATCCTTATACCATAAGAATTGTATCTGATATTTTGGAGTCGAATGGTTCTTCTTCAATGGCAACTGTATGTGCTGGCTGTTTGGCATTAATGGATGCAGGAGTACCAATTAAAGCTCCAATTTCTGGTATTGCAATGGGTTTGATTACAGATAATGCGACTGGGAAATGGGCGGTTCTTTCGGATATTTTAGGAGATGAAGATCATCTTGGTGATATGGACTTTAAAGTTACGGGTACTGAAAATGGAATAACAGCTTGCCAAATGGATATCAAAATAGGTGGTTTGTCATTTGAGGTTTTAGAGCAAGCATTATTGCAAGCTAAGCAGGGAAGAATCCATATTTTGAATAAAATGAAGGAGGCTATTGATACTCCAAGACCTGATTTGAAACCTCATGCTCCACGGGCATTTACGATTGTTATTGAGAAAGAATTTATTGGTGCAGTAATTGGACCAGGCGGAAAGGTAGTTCAAGAAATTCAGAGAGAAACGGGTGCTACGATCACTATCGAGGAAAAAGATAGTAAAGGCTATGTTTCGATATTTTCCGCGAATGGCGAAAGTATGGATAAGGCAAAACGTCGAGTGATGGCTATTGTGGCTACCCCAGAAGTTGGTGAGGTATATGATGCCAAAGTCAAATCGATACAACCTTTCGGTGCTTTTGTTGAATTTATGCCTGGTAAAGAAGGTTTACTTCATATTTCTGAAATTTCATGGGAAAGGTTACCGAGCATGGATGGGGTTCTGGAGATAGGGGAGGAAGTACAAGTGAAATTACTCGAAGTCGATCCAAAAACAGGTAAGTTTAGGCTTTCTAGAAAAGTACTTTTACCTCGACCAGAGAAAAAATAATCTGAACAACTCTTAGCTATTTGTTGTTATAATTAATAGCTAAGAGATAATTTTGTGCTTTTTTTTTCGTTTTGTATTAACACTACACATAAATAAAAGATATGCGTCAGCTAAAAATTAGTAAACAGATTACAAATAGAGAGAGCCAATCACTTGATAAATATTTACAAGAGATTGGGAAAGTTGATTTGTTGACTCCTGATGAGGAGGTAATTCTTGCTCAGAAGATTAGGGACGGAGATCAGTA
>CAYUFZ010000307.1:0-3333 GCA_964444025.1 uncultured Emticicia sp. | reverse complement strand
TCATTTACTACCTATATCAAAAGAGATTATAAAGCTTACAAGTACTGAAATAATATCAATCAATGAAAAAGTTAAAGAAATAGCCTCATTCATTGACAATCATCAGAGTTTATTTAGCAGTCCATTTTATTTCATAACAAATGACGCAATAAGTTTTGTAGACCTCGAGCTTATTAAAAATGAATTATACATTTTTATTGACAATATTAGTACCTTAAACAGAAAATTAAGTCTATTTTCAAAAGATATAGTAAATTCAGAGGATTTAACATTTAATAAGATTGTTCAAACTCTTAATGCTTACGAACATTTACACAAAAGACCTAATCTATCACTTTGGGATATCAGTATTACCAAAAGTGTTAAAATAGAACTTTTGGAAAAATTTAATGCTCTATTCAGCGAATATTTAGCTTTAAAAAAAGAATATAAAGGTAAAATACATAATCAAATAAGTGATTTCAATGCTCATAACATAAAGATGACTTATGAAAAATTTAGAAAAAATATTTTCAAATGGGCTATACCAGAATTTAATAAAGCAAAAAATGAATTAATTAGAAGATTAAAATTTACCCCACAAACACTTGATGAAGAAATATACTTTATCGAAATTATTATTAAAATTCAGGAATTAGAAAGTTATTTTAATAAGGTTGCCCCAAGAATGCTGGGTGTGTTTACATCAAGTATTCAAATACAAGATTTAGACATAGATGATTTAACTACATTTAAACTATCTGTAGATTATATTAATGACACATTTCTCAAAATTAGTAATGGTTCAATAGTTCCTAATTTTTATGAAATTTTAGCTAATAACCCTCAAAATAATTTTGATAATTTTAAAGAAATCAATGATATTTTAGATAGAATACATCAAAGTTTAAACATACTTTCCTCTAAACTAAACTTTACCACCATCACTTTAAACGATTTTTTAGGGCTTAATTTAGGATTGCTAGAAATAGAGAATAACTTAAAAAATATTCTTCAAAACTTTCATGAACTTAATGATATAACCACTTGGAATAAACTTAAAAAAAGTCATGAAACATCTATACTCAATATTTTAATTAATTTTATTGAAAACAAAAAGATAAATAATAAAATACATATCGAAAATAGCTGGAGATTCTCATTTAATTTAACAATACTTGATTTAATATTTAAAGAAAGAAAAGGTCTCGAATTTTATGAGTTAGAACATATATCAACAACATTCAAACAAAGTGATAAATTTATCATCGAAAAATTCAATAAAGCCAAAATAAAATATGCTCATTTACGAAAAATACCATCTAGTGAATCGCAAAATGACCAGATGGCAATTTTACGGAATGAATTTAGTAAACAAAAAAGGCACTTGCCATTAAGGAAATTATTTGAACTCACATCTAGCATAATTACTCAGATAAAGCCCGTATTTTTTATGAGTCCCCTCTCTATCGCTCAGTATTTGAAGCCAGAGAAGATTATTTTTGATTTTGTCATTTTTGATGAAGCGAGTCAGGTACGTCCAATTGAGGCGTTTGGTGCAATTCTTAGAGGGAAAAAGATTATTGTAGTAGGGGATGACAAACAATTACCTCCTTCTAATTATTTTAATCAAGTATATGATGTTTCAGAAGAGGAAGAAGTAGAAGAAAATTCTGTAATAGCAGATATGGAAAGCATTTTAGATTTATTCTTATCGAAAAATGCACCGCAGTCAATGCTAAAATGGCATTATAGAAGTCGGCATGAATCATTAATTCAGATGTCGAATTACCACTTTTATAATTCACAATTGATTACTCTCCCAAGTATTAATGAAAGAAATATAAACACAGGTTTACGTTTAATGCATATTCCTCACTCGGTGTATTGGGGACAGAAAAATGAAATAGAAGCTAATGAAATTGTAAATTTTCTGAAAGACCATTTAAAAGCCAACATTGGTTCACCTTCAGTTGGTATAGTTACCTTTAGCTTAACTCAAAAAGATTGTATTGAAAATATAATTGATAAAAATAGAAAAACTGATTTAGAATTTGATTCATTACTCAAAAATGCTGAAAGTGGAAAAGAACCATTTTTTATTAAAAATCTCGAGAATGTTCAAGGAGATGAAAGAGATACTATTATAATCAGTATTGGCTATGGTAAAGATTTAACAGGAAAACTTTCAAAAAGATTTGGTCCCGTCAATAAGCTTGGTGGAGAAAGGAGACTTAATGTTCTATTTACAAGAGCTAAAAAAGATTGTATAATTTTTTCTAACTTCAAAGCTAGTGATTTACAAATAACAGAATCTGATAGCCAAGGAGTAATTATTTTAAAATCTTTTCTAAATTTTGCAGAACAAAGAAAAGTATTAGCAATTCAAGGACATAAACTAGAAACAGATTCTCCCTTTGAAGAAGCTGTTAAACTTTTATTAGAAAAACATGGATTTGAAATTCATACTCAAATAGGCTCAGCAGGGTATTTTATTGATTTAGGAATTGTCAATCCTAATAATAGAGGCGAATATCTTCTAGGTATAGAATGCGACGGTGCTACCTTTCACAGAAGTAAGGGGGCGAGAGAACGTGACAGATTAAGACAAGAAGTTTTGGAAGGACTTGGATGGAAAATTTATAGAATTTGGAGTACAGATTGGTTTAGAAGCCAAAAGAATGAAATCGAAAAATTACTTAACTTTATTAATCGGATATCCACAAATGAAACTATAAAAAAAGAGACTTTACTAAAAAAAAGTACCGAATTATCCGAACCAAAAATCATCAGGAATATAAAAAGAAATTGGAAAATTAAATATCAAATAGCTGAATTCAACCCTATGAATCTTGAATTTGATATAGTTCAAACTGATGATTATATTTTACTGGAAACAATCCAAAAAATTATTGATATAGAATCTCCTATTCATAAATCACAACTGATAACAACTATTATCAACTCAAGAGGTATCTCCAAAATTGGATCAAAAATTCAACAAAAATTTGATAGCGTATTTAATTTAGGAATGCGTTTATCAAAATTCACCTTTGTCAATGATTTTGTATGGAAACCAAACCATTCTTTAACTGAAGTTAGAAATCGATCAAATTTACAAGATAAATTTTGTCAAATCTCTTATATTGCACCAGAAGAAATTCGCCTCACAATGTTGGAATTAATAAATGAAAACTACTCTCTTTCAAAAGAAAAATTATTTAAATTAACAATTGAAACCCTTATTAATGGAAATCGATTGACTGAAGGTATTTCAGTTGGGCTCCAACAAAATTTATCTTTTTTACTAAAGCAGAATAAACTTGAAGAAAAAAACGACCTAATTTCCGCTCC
>CAYUFZ010000306.1:1936-3393 GCA_964444025.1 uncultured Emticicia sp. | reverse complement strand
TAACGTCACTGATATGAATTTCATGTTCATGGATGCAAAAGCATTTAACCAAGAAGGATGGTTTTTGACAGGGGATATTGCCGTCGTGGAAGAGGGTTATTATCGTATTTTGGGCAGAGATTCCATTGATATTATTAAATCAGGAGGCTATAAAATATCAGCATTGGAGATTGAAGAAATTTTGCGAACAAATCCAAGCATCGCTGATTGCAGTGTTATTGGTGTTCCGAATGAGGAATGGGGAGAATTAGTGGCTGCTGTATTAATTCTTAAAGAGGGAGAAAGCATCGATTTAAAAGAATTGAATGGTTGGATGCGTGAAAAAATGCCCGCTTATAAAACACCAAGGCTTTATCAAATAGCAAAAGAATTGCCTCGTAATGCGATGGGAAAAGTTACTAAAAATGATTTGAAAAAATTATTCGTCTCTTAAAATTAAAGAATTATGATTATTTATGGTGTTGGAATTTTGGCGTTTTGCTATATCATCGGGCAATTGGTCGGAGAGTTTTTGGGTAAATTTATAGGGGTTCAAGCAAATGTCGGTGGTGTAGGTTTTGCGATGTTATTGTTAATTTTGATAACTGATTGGCTCAAACGAAAAAAATATTTAGAAAAATTAACAGAAGATGGCATTCAATTTTGGTCGCAGATGTATATTCCGATAGTGGTAGCGATGTCTGCGATTCAGAATGTAAAAGTGGCTGTTTCGAGCGGATTAATTGCGATTTTGGCAGGAATTGTACCTGTCGTTTTAGGTGCCTTAATGATTCCCGTACTCTCTAAATTTTTTAAAAATACTAACTTAGACTAATAATGATGGATATTTTATTGAAATTTTTAGAGAAAAACGGTTTGATTTTTTCTTTTCTGACGGTTGCTTTGATTACGTATTTTTCAGGAATTTTGTCTGAAAAACTTACGAACAAAAAAATTCCTGGGTCTGCTATTGCTATCATGAGCGGCTTATTGCTTGCTTACCTTGGCGGAGTATATACAGGTGGAGAAAAAGGGCTTGCAGATATCAAAATCTTTTCTGGTTTTGGAATGATGGGAGGGGCGATGTTTAGAGATTTTGCTATTGTTTCAACGGCAATGGGGGCAAGTTTTTTGGTAATGCGAAAAACTGGATTCGCAGGCATTTTATCCTTGTTTTTGGGTATTGTCTTGTCTTTTTTAGGGGGGTTTTTAGTAGCTTTAGCTTGGGGATATCGTGATGCAGTAAGCTTAACAACCATTGGAGCAGGGGCTTGTACGTATATTGTAGGGCCTGTTACTGGAGCGGCGATTGGAGCAAGTTCGGATGTCATTGCTTTGAGTATTGCGGCGGGGGTAGTAAAAGCGGTCTTTGTAACCATCGGAACGCCACTAATTGCCAAAAAAATCGGTCTAAATACACCGCATGCAGCCATGATTTTTGGTGGATTGATGGGTACCACGAGTGGCGTTTCGGCAGG
>CAYUFZ010000306.1:0-1926 GCA_964444025.1 uncultured Emticicia sp. | reverse complement strand
GGTTTAGCTGCTACAGACCCAAAATTGGTTCCTTATGGTGCTTTAACGGCGACTTTTTATACTGGATTGGGCTGTTTGTCTTGTCCTTCTATTTTATTTTTAATCACCAAGTTATTTTTTAAAGTTTAGGCTATGGTTCGTTTCATCAACTATTTGAAAATAAATTCATAAATGTATCAAAATGGTGTCGATGCTTTTAAAATATGGGTGCGAGTCTTGTGAAATCATTGAATTGGCTTTGGCAGTGTCAAATAAAAAGCTGAAAATAGTCTAAAGTACGAAATTATATTCTTAAACATGCTCTTAGTTTTCTTTTATTTATCATGAATCATTCTTTTATAATTGATGCTGTTCGTACTCCAATCGGGAGTTTTGGGGGAAGTTTGTCCACGGTAAGAGCCGATGATTTGGCAGCACTGACCATCAAGGAGCTTGTGAAGCGTAATCCGAATATTTTGCCCGAACAATATGATGAAGTCATCTTAGGAAATCACAATCAAGCGGGGGAAGACAATAGAAATGTAGCCCGAATGGCATCTTTATTGGCTGGATTACCTTTTACGGTACCAGCTCAAACGGTCAATAGACTTTGTGCGTCTGGGATGTCGGCAGTGGTAGATGCTTCTCGCTCGATTCAGGTTGGAGATGCAGATTTGATGATTGCTGGTGGAATGGAACACATGACTCGTAGTCCTTGGGTCATTTCAAAAACTTCCAAACCTTTTGGCAATGACGCTCAAATGTTCGATTCTAGTTTTGGTTGGCGTTTTATAAATCCTAAAATGCAAGCCATGTACGGAACGGATGCCATGGGTCTGACAGCTGAAAATTTGGTCGAAATCTATAAAATAAGTCGTGAAGCTCAAGATTTATTCGCCTATCGTTCGCAAATGAAAGCCTCTGAGGCTCAGAAAAATGGTCGTTTTGCTGAGGAAATATTTGGCGTAGAGGTTTCTCCGAAAAAGGGGCAAACTCTGATTTTTGACAAAGATGAATTTGTAAAACCACAAACAACCCTCGAAGTTTTAGCTGGTTTAAAACCAGCATTCAAAAAAGAGGGAGGGACAGTCACCGCAGGAAATGCTGCTGGCTTAAACGATGGAGCGGCTGCATTGATTTTAGCTTCTGAAAATGCCCTAAATGCCAATCAGTTAGTTCCTAAAGCCCGCATCGTATCATCAGCGGTAGTAGGGGTAGAGCCTAGAATTATGGGAATTGGTCCAGTTGGTGCCTCTCAGAAGGCTCTTAAAAAAGCTGGTCTAAGCCTCAATGATATGGATGTCATTGAATTTAATGAGGCTTTTGCTGCTCAATGTCTAGCTGTCACTCGTGAATTAGGATTAGACGACGATGATTCGAGAGTTAATCCAAATGGAGGAGCAATTGCATTGGGTCATCCTTTGGGAATGTCTGGCACTAGAATTATCCAAACGGCAATGATAGAGTTGCACAAACAACAAAAACGCTATGCTCTTGTGTCTATGTGTATTGGCGTAGGTATGGGGTATGCTGTTATTATTGAAAGAGTTTAATCTTGAAAATCAGAGCCTTTTGCAGAAAAGGCTCTGATTTTACTTTTTTACTCCATTTTGATTGACAGAGAATTTCTTTTGCGTTCATTATTGAAGTAATATGCCCATAAAATGTTGGGAATCCAACATAACCAAGCAACTATTTTGTAGGCAATCATAAAATCATTTGTCAGTAAAATAAGAATAGGAAGCCATATTCGTAAGGTAACGGCTGCAAAACACGCTGCATAACTGTATGTCATCATCTCTTCGTGTATTTTAATCTTGTTTAGTCTGATAAATTGATATCCTTTGCCCGTACTTATTAGCCAAATAAGTGCTAATAAAATAAAACCTAGACCAGAAATAAACCCTCCCGTAGCATAGAATCCGATAAATAGACCGATCAATCCCC
>CAYUFZ010000305.1:0-3402 GCA_964444025.1 uncultured Emticicia sp. | reverse complement strand
AAGGGCTTTTGTATATACAAAATCTCCGCTTCTCACACCGTAAAGCTGAGTAGAAGGAGAGGAATAATTGCGATTAACGAATGTTTCAATGGTTTTGTTTAATTATTTTGTTCCACAAATCTACTCAATTTTTTTTTTCACGCAAAAAAAAACATTTTTTTTTAATCCTAACCCTAGATTGCTGTGTTGCTTTCTACTATTAATTGGGAAAATATAGGCTGATAATTTGAAATTTTCGCTCTTCAAAAAATTTTATTTTTTTTAAATAAAAAATTACAAATATCTGATAATTAGACATTTACGATTTTTAAAAAAAAACATTGTTGCTTTGATTTTCAAAATAGCTTTATTTATAAATCAATTTTAGTATTTTTGCACAATTCCTAAGCCGAAGATAAATTTTATTTTACCTATGCAAAGAAAAACCAAGATTGTCGCAACAGTAGGTCCTGCTTCAGAAAGCGAAGAAATGTTATTGGCATTGGCAAAAGCCGGTGTAAATGTTTTCCGTTTGAATTTTTCTCACGGAACTCACGAAGATCATCAAATCCGTATCGACCGTATTCGTAAAATTAATAAAGAACATGGGTTCAAATGTGCCATTTTGCAAGACCTTCAAGGCCCTAAAATCAGGGTTGGTTTGATGGAGGGAGGCAATGCTGGCGTAGAATTAATTCCGGGGCAGCAGCTCAGATTTGCCAGCGATGATATCGTAGGAAATGCTCAGCGTGTCAGTACACCATATAAGGGTATGTACAACGACGTGAAAGTAGGAGAAAGAATCTTGATGGATGACGGAAAGTTAGAGGTGAAGGTTATCGGAAAAGACGAGGTAGATGTAATCACAGAAGTTGTTTATGGGGGATTATTAAAGCAGAAGAAAGGTGTAAATTTGCCAAATACCAATATCTCTCAGCCTTCGGTCACTGAAAAAGATTGGGAAGATTTAAAATTTGGTCTGCAAAATGATGTTGATTGGGTGGCATTGTCGTTCGTAAGAACTGCTGAGGAAATCCAAGAAATTCGCAATTATATTCAAGAGCAAGGAAAATTTGCAAAAGTAATTGCTAAAGTAGAGAAACCAGAAGCAATTGATAATATGGAGGCTATCGTAAAAGCATCGGATGCAATTATGGTGGCTCGTGGAGATTTGGGGGTTGAATTACCTTCGGAAGATGTTCCTATGATACAGAAACGTTTGGTGGAAATGTGTAACCTCGAAGCCAAACCAGTCATTGTTGCCACACAAATGCTTGAAAGTATGATTGACAGCCCTCGTCCGACTCGTGCAGAGGTGGGTGATGTTGCCAATGCGGTATTGGATGGAGCAGATGCTGTCATGCTTTCTGCTGAAAGTGCTTCGGGTAAGTACCCAATTTTAGCCGTCGAAACGATGGTTAATACTATTTTGAAAGTCGAAGGCTTGGCAGATGAAAAGAAATTGTACTATCGTCACCATACCCGAGTCGCCGAAGATTCTTATGTATCCGACCAAAAAGAAAATGATAATGTGGTAATGACCTCTTGTCGTTTGGCTCGTGACCTGAAAGTCAAGGCAATTATTGGTATCACAACTTCGGGCTATACTGCCGTAAGGTTGTCGCATCACCGTCCAAAAGCAGGAGTTTTTATTTTTACAAACAACGAAAAACTTTCGACACAATTGAGCTTGTACTCGGGTGTACAAGTATTTTTGATTGATAAAATGAAAGGTAAAAATGTCGAGGAGGTTGTGGATGAAATCAAGAATATTTTAGTCGAAAAAGGAGAATTAGAAAAGGGTGATTTATTTATCAATACGCTTTCTTTGCCTTTGGAAGACAATACACGTACCAATACGATTAAGTTGAGTCGTGTGGAGTAATTGTAAAAAATAATATACATAATATTTCGAGTATTAATCATAAATTTAAAATAAAGCCTAGAAAAATATTAATAAATCTAGGTTTTTTTTTATGTCTAATTTTTCATCTTATTATTTATGATATAAAAAAACTAGTTTTAGTTTCTAAATTATAAATCGACTTTTAATGAGAAGTAAAGTTATTGTTATTGGTTTTTTATTGATTTTTTGTCTTTTTTTCTTTCTGTGGTGGTTTTTATCTTATGATTTAATTAGACCCGAAATAATTGAATCAAAGAATTATGTGTATTCAATGAATGAAGAAATGCCTTCGCCAAGAACTGAATCAGGCGGATTGGCTTTTCAAGATAAGTTATATGTATTTGGCGGGATTAATTTTTATGGCGGAACGCTCCAATCTGCCTATTTATTCAATACTAAAACTAGAAAATGGGTTAGAATTAAAGATATTCCAGAGCCTATAAATCATGTGGGCGTAGTCCATGATCAAAAATATATTTATTTAATTGGAGGTTTCAAGCCATTGTCTCTTAGGGTCAGAGGATTTATGTTTGCTAACTGGAATCCACTGAATACTCTTTATAGGTATAATGTTAGTTTAGATAAATGGGACCAACTATCTAACATGCCAGAACCTAGGGGGGCTGGTGGAGCATGTATCATAAATGATACGATATGGTATGTTGGAGGTATTAATCAACATAAAAACATATCTAATACATTATTTGGATATTCAATAAAAGAAAATAATTGGTTTAAAAGTGTTCCAATGCACTTTGCAAGAGATCATTTTAGAGCAGAAGCTGTGAATGGAAAAATTTATGCCATTTCAGGAAGAAAAGACGATTTAAGATTTAATGTACCCTATGTGGAAGAATTCAATAGAATAACAAAGACTTGGAAAAGAATGGCTGATTTTCCAAGCCCAAGAGGAGGCTTCGGTTCTTCAGTTCATAATGGAAAGATTTATACTTATGGGGGAGAAAATGTATGGTCAACTTCCTCAAGTGTTGAAGTTTATGATCCAGCACTGAATAAATGGGAAAAATCTGATTCACTTCCAGAATCGAGGCATGGAATTGTCAGTGGGTGGATAGATTCTGAATTGCATTTGGTTACTGGAGGTAGGCATCCAAGAATATCAGTAAGCGGAATCCATCGAGTTTTAAAATTAAAAAGAAATACTAAATGAAAGAAATTTCACTAATTATTTTAGCGTATAATGATATTGAATCGTTGAAAGAGTTGATTCCAAAATCCTATAAAACCTTAAAAGATTTTTTTGATAGGTTTGAAATTATAGTTGTCGATGATAAAAGCAATGATGGGACAGAGGAATTAATGACAAATTTATTAGATACGTTCGACCATTTGGTTTACTATAGAAATGAAATAAATCAAGGGGTAGGATATACATTTCAAAAAGGTGTTTCATTGTCTAATTACGATATTATTGCATATACTGATGGAGACGGTCAATATGAAGTAAGCGATCTTTTAAAAATGTTCCCTTTAATTTCAAAATTTGATATAGTTTC
>CAYUFZ010000304.1:0-3449 GCA_964444025.1 uncultured Emticicia sp. | reverse complement strand
ATGCTTCTGTTAGTACCACAAAAACACTGAATAGTGTAGGTTTCGGTATTTTACAAGCGGCTCGTACACGAATGACCAAAACCGAGTACATTAGCTGTCCTTCTTGTGGCAGAACTTTATTCGACTTACAAGAAACTACCGCAATGATTCGTAAAAGAACCGACCATTTAAAGGGGGTAAAAATTGGCATTATGGGTTGTATTGTCAATGGGCCTGGCGAAATGGCTGATGCAGATTATGGTTATGTGGGTATTGGAAAAGATAAAATTGCATTGTATCGTGGACAAGAGGTGGTGAAAAAATCAGTACAAGCAAATCATGCCGTGGATGAATTGATAGCCTTGATTAAGGAAGATGGCAAATGGATTGAAAATAATCATTCAGAATTAGTATCTTAAATTGTAAAAATATGTCAAAACTTATCAAATTTTTATCGATTGCTCCTGTCTTTTCATACTTTTTTAGAGTATTTCGTAAAGACTCCGAAGGGAAATATCCAAATAGCTTCAATTTGAAAATGATGCATGGTATCAATAAAATATCAATATTGATGTTTTTAGTTTGTGTGATAATTATGGTAGTACGGTGTGCTAATCGTTGAAAAATCGGTGAACATAGAATCATTAAGAGACTATTGTCTATCAAAAATAGGTGTAAGCGAAGAGTTTCCTTTTGGAGAGGATGTCTTGGTTTATAAGGTTGCGGGCAAAATCTTTGCACTCAGTAATTTGTCAGGTGATGAGTTTTCGGTAAATTTGAAAAATATGCCTGAAAGAAACCTTGAACTAAGGGCAGAATATTTTCAGATTATTCCGGGATTTCACATGAATAAAAAACATTGGAATACGGTTTATATTGATGAGGGCTTGGGTGATTTGTTGATTCAATCGCTCATCGATGAATCTTACGAATTGGTCGTTCGGGGATTATCCGCCAAAAATCGTCAAGCATTAATCAAATGATAGTTTAGTAAATTAAAAATTTATTTAGTGAATCATCAATGAATACGCTTAAAGAGGAATACTTGTTTGTTTATGGAACTTTGTTAAGTAATTATGGGGATAATGATTCTCATCATTGGGTAAAGCAGTATGCTGCATTTATGGGCAAAGCTCAAATGAATGCCAAAATGTTTATGGTTGATTATTATCCGGGAATCATTCCTTGTGAGGGAAATGAAAAATATTGTGTCAAAGGTGAGTTGTATCATATTTTAGAGCCTGAAAAATTGTTCGGTCACTTGGATAAATATGAGGAATTTTATCCTGAAACCCCAGAAAGCTCCGAATATATCCGAAAATTGGCAACTGTTACGCTGAAAGAAAATAATCAATCGTATCAGGCTTGGGTTTATTTTTTCAACCAATCGGTGGAGGATTTGGAATTTATGCCGAAAGGCGATTTTATGAATGAGTATCATAAGTAATCAAGATTTTATGGTATTTTTTTGAGTTTTTCATTCTTTTTTGCAACCTTTTTACTAAAGCGTTCGTATATTAAATCATCACACATATCAACGAATGAAAGAAAGTTTTGGATGCTCAAACCAATGAGCCTATTCCTTTTGTTGCCGTCAATTTCAAATCAAGTTCCATTGCCCAAAATTCTGATTTTGAGGGTAATTTTACTTTTCAACTATCCAAAATTCCCTCGGAAATTCTTATTTTTTCAAGTTTGGGATATCAAACAAAAGAACTGCACTTAAATAGGGATTCGCTCATCAATGAATTGAAAATTTACTTGATTCCTTCGGAGATTCAACTGAAGGAAGTGAAAGTTTATGCCAAAGGAGAAAATCCTGCCTATAAAATCATTCGTTCGGTGGTGGAAAGAAAAAAAATAAATAATTTTAAAAATTTAGATGGTTTTGATTATAAGAGCTATACCAAAATAGAGGTAGATTTGAATAATCTTGGTAAAAAACTCCAAGAAAGGAATATTACCAAAAAAGTCAGCGAGGCAATTAATCAGGTAGGTACTTTGAAAGATGAGGAAGGGAAAAACTTGATTCCTACGTTTATTTCAGAGTCGTATTCTCATTATTTCTTTAGAAATAATCCGAAACTGAGCAAAGAAATCATCGAAAAAACCAATGTAAAAGGCATTGGAGTAACAGATGGTAGCTTGACTTCCCAAGTCATTGGCTCTACTTTTCAACAATATAACTTTTATCAAAACCAAGTCGAAATTCTGAATAAAACTTTTACCTCGCCCATTGCCGATGATTGGAAATTGGTTTATGAGTATTTTTTGATGGATAGTGTCTATTTTGGAGATGTTTTTTGTTATAAAATAGATTTTATGCCAAAAAGAAAGCAGGATTTGGCTTTCTCTGGCTCTATTTGGGTTGAAAAAAACTCCTTTGCTTTGGCTCAGGTAGATGTTACTATTTCCAAAGATGCCAATTTGAATTTTATTGATAGGATTAAAATTCAACAAGAATCTGAAGCATTTGGAGAAGCTTGGTTTCCTATCAAAAACCGAATTGTGGTGGATGTGGCAAATATTTCAGAATCTATTGCGGGCTTATTAATAAAATTTTCGGGATATAACGAAAATATCAATGTCGGTCGAGTGCAAGAGGAAAAGTTTTTTGATCAAGCCATTGAGATAAATCCGAGTTTTTCGACGGGAGATTCAAAATATTGGCAAATGGTACGTCCAGAACCATTTTCAAAGCAAGAGGAATTGGCATTTAAAATGATTGATACCATCAAAAATATTAAGGTTATTAAAAAATATTCGAATTGGATGCAATTGCTTTCTTCGGGGTATAAGAAAATTTATACGGGTATTGAGCTGGGCCCTTTGGTGTACTCATCTGCTATCAATGATTTAGAAGGGCTTAGGCTTCGTTTAGGTTTTAGAACTAATACCGAATTTAGTCGAAATTGGGTGATTTCTGCGTATGCTGCCTATGGAACTAAAGATGAAAATTGGAAAATGGGGGCGGAGGTTACTAGGATTTTTTCGAGAAAGCCATGGACGACTTTGAGCATCAAGTCGTCCAATGATTTGGAGCAAGTAGGGTTGAGAAGCGAGGATTTGGGTTTAGGAACTATATTTTCTGCCTACCTAAGATTTGGGGCTTTGAAACGTCCATTTTATGAAAATGAAAATAAACTCCAGTTTCAAAGGGAAATCAAGAAAGGTATTTTTACTTCTCTTGGCTTTCGGACTCGTTCTTTCGTGCCATTGTTTGATTTCTCATACCGTACCAATTATAAATTAGCAGAATTGTCTCCGGTGATTCATCAATTCAATACCAGTGAATTTTTTGCAGATTTGACCTTTGCAAGAGATGAGTTGGCTGTTATCAATGATAATGAACGCTTGAGTTTTGGAACGGTTAAATCCCCAACTTTTTCGATAAAATATGTGCTTGGGGCAAGAAATTTACTCAATAGTGATTTTAATTATCATAAATTAACGCTGAAATTAAGTCATAC
>CAYUFZ010000303.1:1021-3460 GCA_964444025.1 uncultured Emticicia sp. | reverse complement strand
ACAATTTTTCCTTTCACATCAATATTTTTATAGTCGTCGTGTTTTTCATCAACCCAACCATATCCCACAAACACCACTGGTGCTTGATTTAATTCTGTTTCTTTCCCTTCAAGCATGATAAAATCTTTTGAATAGCCCAAGGTATCTGCACCAAGGAATATTTTTCCGATTTTTGAGGGCGAAGTTCGTACCAAAGCAATTTGCTGCAAATAATCAGACTGATTTGCTGTTTTGAGTCCATATTCACGAAACTTTTCAGCAATGTATCTTGCTGCCAGATGATTAGTCATTTCACCTGTTTTTCTTCCCAACATTTCATCTGAAGCCAAAAAACGCAAATGAGACTCCAGCTCATTTTTGGGCAAGTGACTTTCGGGCAATTGCTTCAATTTTTGGGCAGAAGCAAACAAAGATGTTGTCAATAATAATAATACAATAAATCTCATTTTTTTATTTAGATTAAGGTTAATGCTTTTTCGATATTAGTGGTAGGCAGTTGACAAGTTTTATCGTAGCAAACAAAAATTGTTGTCTCGCTTTCCTTTGTTTTTCTATTTTTTAATAATGGCAAATCCGAAGTATTTTTAGTTCCAACAAAAATATGACTAAATAATAATTTTTTGTCCAGCTCTGCTCTGACAATCTGACAATTTTCGCCAATTAAAGCAATTTCAACTGGTGTTTTTATCCGATTAGTTAGCAAACACGCCCAATTGCTTAGCCATTGAGGGTCATTGATAATCAAGTCTTTTAATTTACCCAACATTTTATCTGATAATTTAATCCATTCTATTTTATCAAGTATAGTTCCGAGATTCAATAAAGCAATTGCTAAAATTGAATTGGAAGAAGGCACTACATTGTCAAAAATTTCTTTTTTTCTAGCAATCAGTTGTTCCCCCTGAACATCCGTAAAATAGAAAAACGCATCATCCTCATCATAGAAATTTGCCAAGCAATATTCCATCAACATTGCCGCTTCATGAATCCATTTTTCATCAAAAGTAACTTGGTACAATGCGACAAAAGCTTCGATTACTGAGGCATAATCTTCTAAATACGCAACAATAGTCGCCTTCCCATTTTTATAATTGTGCCAAAGCCCTTTGGCAAGAAGTCCATCTTCGGTTGTTACCTGAATACAAAAATTATCGAGAATAAAATGAGCATTTTTCAATGCAATCGATAAAACATGCTCCTCCCCAATATATCGATAGGCATCTACCAATCCTTTGAGCATCAGGGCATTCCAAGAACAAAGAATTTTATCATCTAATCCGGGCTTGACTCGTTGGTTTCTAAAATCGAATAATTTTTTGCGAATATCAGCCGGAATCGGTAGTCCATCACCCCAAAAAAGTCTTTTATCGAGATGCACCACATTGTTTCCATGTTCCCAATTTCCCTCTTCAGTAAAACCAAAAATATCTAAAAACTCATCTGCTTCCGCTTCAAGTATTTCTTTAATTTCTGATACACTCCAAACATAAAATTTACCTTCAGTACCTTCACTATCAGCATCTTGTGCCGAATAAAAGCCACCTTCCTCACTCATCATTTCCCTTTCCAACCAATCGATAGTTTCTTTAGTTTTTGCCAAATAAAGAGCATCTTTCGTCAGGGCAAAAGCCTCCGCATACAAAGAAAGTAATTGCCCATTGTCGTACAGCATTTTCTCGAAATGAGGCACCATCCAATCCTCATCTGTCGAATAGCGGGTCCATCCACCTCCAATGCTGTCGTAAATTCCTCCCAAAGCAATTCTATCCAAAGTTAAATAAAGATGCTTTAAAGCAGCATCATTGTTGGTAATTGCCACATAACGCAACAAAAATCTCCAAATAGAAGGCATCGGAAACTTAGGGCTTCTGTTCATTCCTCCCTTTTCGGTATCAAAATCCAGGACTAATTTTTCATAAATCATGTCCAGCTCTTCCAAGTTATAAATTTTATTTTCAGAATCGGTAGCCAATCGATATTTTTCCGACTCTTTCAGGGATAAATTTTGAGTAAATCCCTCGGCAGATTCTTGTAATTTTTCTCTATCTTGATGGAAAGCGTGATGAATACTTGCCACTAAATTTGCCCATTTTTGAGGCGGGAAATAAGTCCCACCATAAAAAGGCTTCGCATCTGGCATCAAAAACACATTCAAGGGCCAGCCACCCCTAAGTCCCATGGCATGAATCGAGTCCATATAAATCGCATCTATATCGGGGCGTTCTTCCCTATCTACCTTGATACAAACCAAATATTGATTCATTATCTCGGCAATCTGCGGATTCTCGAACGACTCCCTCTCCATAACATGACACCAATGGCAAGCAGAGTAACCGATACTTACCAAAATAGGCTTCTGCTCGATTTTTGCCTTTTGTAAAGCCTCCTCACCCCAAGGATACCATTCGACTGGATTATGAGCATGCTGTAACAAATAAG
>CAYUFZ010000303.1:0-1011 GCA_964444025.1 uncultured Emticicia sp. | reverse complement strand
GACTTGTTTCGTTGATGAGTTGATTAGGCATTGTATTATTTCGAAATAATGATTTTTTTTATTTGATTGGCAATGGAGCAAAAATAAGTTCCATTTGCTATATTTTGTAAAGATATTTGATAATGATTTTCACCAAAACTAACCTTTTTCTTTTCTTCCAATATTTTTTTTCCAGTAAAATCAAACAATTGTATCTCCAATTCTGAGGGTTTATCCGCCTGAAAACGAATCATTAGTGATTCGGTTGAAGGATTTGGATAAATCATAAGACTATTAATATCTGGCTCTTTTTGGAGCAAATTCATATCAAATTTACACAAAAACACCTCATATCCCGTCAATTTAATTATTTGTCGATAGTTTTTATAGGCTATTTCTACGAGCGATTCTTCTTTTTCATCTTTGGCATAAGGATTATGAGCGGCTACCAATAGCTGATTATTATTCGCTACTGCACGCCAAATAGGCTTTCGAGAATCAATCATTTCAGGAGCTTTTACTGGGCTTACATACTCAATTTTTCCTTGAAAAATATCCTTAAACAAAGAAATTCGGTACAAACCCTTCAGAAAAAACTCGTAAGTCGAAAAATTCTCATCATTTCCAAAAGTAGTCGGGTCGTCCCATAGCCAAATTCCTTTGGCACCAGACATCAACGGAAAAATAGCCGTTGCTTCAGCCATAAACGGCTGAATCCATTTTTTGGCATAAGCTGGATTATAGCTGTGCCTCAGCCAAACAAACGGAATAATTTCCTTTGAAGACCAAGCCCTATTAGATTCAATTTGAAACAATAAATAAGCCAAATAATCGGGAGCAAGCGGATTTGGATAAGCATAATAATAATACGCAGAAGGAAATAAAGTGGTTTGGGATTGATACAGTTTTCCACCTAAAGTATTTGTATTAAAATCATAATTGATATAATTGAGCAAAGATGCATCTGTTGTCCATTTATCCCAAGAATTACCCACAATGTTGATATATGTATTTAGAATCGGCACATCTGCA
>CAYUFZ010000302.1:1802-3467 GCA_964444025.1 uncultured Emticicia sp. | reverse complement strand
ATGGAGTTGATTCACGAATTGGCTGTTTATGAAAAAGCACCTGAGCAAGTAGTTGTTTCCTTTGAGCATTTTGTTGAGAGTGGTTTTGGAGCACAACCCGTTTGGTGGGCCTTGGTTGCGGAAGTAAATGGAATAGTACAAGGAATGGCACTCTATTATATTCGCTATTCTACCTGGAAAGGACAAAGAATGTATTTGGAAGATTTAGTAGTGGCCGAAAACATGCGTGGTCACAAAATAGGCACTCTATTGTTTGATGCATTGATTGTAGAAGCGAAGGCCAGGCAATTTAAAGGCATGAATTGGCAAGCGTTGGATTGGAATGAACCTGCCATTAATTTTTATCAGAAAAATTTTCCAACAAGATTTGATAAAGGTTGGATAAATTGTCATTTGGACTTCTAAAATAGCCCGCAATCCATTATTTCTCCCAAGGGAAAAGCTTTACTTTTTTAGTTCTTTTCCCTTTGTTTCTTTGACGACCACCCGAACCTCCCCCTTCCAATTTCATGCTTACGCCAGTGTCTCTTCTTTTTTCCCATAAAAAATGAATGGTAGGAAACTCAACAAGGCGAGAAGAAAACACCCCCGACACCTGACTCGAATGAATATGTTCATACTTTGATTGACAACTTTTGATGGGGCATCTTGGAGCCCAGCAAGCACTTAAAGTTATCATTGAGAAAAGAAAAAACAGACTTTTTAATACGATTTTCATTGAATTTTGATTAAATTACTAAACAAAACCGAAATCCTGCAGTTGCATTTGGAACAATCGCATGCGTACCAGACTCCCAAAACTTCCATTTGGTCAGAAAGGCATTATGCAAAATATTGGATACCGGCAAACCAGGCTTGATTTGGTATCTTCTTGCTCCGATACCTATAAAAGTATCGATAAAGAAATACTTTTTTAACCTAAAATTTTTTCCAAATTTCAGATTGATAGCCTTTTCCGTCTGAGTGCTTTTTAAGCCATCAAAATAGGCAAAATTAGGTAAATGGATGCCTCCATTTGCAAAAACAGTTTCTTCATCTCTCAAAACTTTTTTATCCACAAACTCCAAAGCCCAATATCTTCCGAAGGGCTTTTTGTCTAAGGCATAAAAAGGAAACCAATCCGAAAAATAAGTCCGTAGTTCATATCTCATATAAGTTGTTTTCAAATCGGGCATATTTTGTCGAATATATTTTGAGATATTTTGAGACCCTTTTCCGAAGCCATAATCAAAATTGAAACTAAACTTCCCAAAAGGCGGAGCGATTTCCGCCCCTAATTGCACAGCATTTTCAGGAGCCAACAAGGGCAAAGGCGAAAACTTCAACAACAAAACTGGCTGACGACTAAACGTAGGCCCTTCGATTTGGGCAAAGCAATTTTCAAACAACAATATCCCCCCAAACAAAACACAAAAAAACACTTTTTTCATCTTATTATTGCAATGTGCTTAACACTTGAATATTTTTTAAATTTTTCAAAGACAACTGCTGAACACCCGCTTCATTGCTCAAAAAAGCAATTTTTCGTGCCTCAAAAACCGTCAGGCGAATACCTTTTAAAGCAGGATTTGTAGCAATTTTAGTCAATTTCCCCTCCGAAAGTTCTAATACACTCAAGCCCTCTTGGGTCAATAACAAAATATTATTTTGATAAACTTCCATTTG
>CAYUFZ010000302.1:1018-1786 GCA_964444025.1 uncultured Emticicia sp. | reverse complement strand
CATAAGCATATTTCAAAACAGGTGCCTTAGGATTTGACAAATCATAGAGAGCAATGGCAGGCATTTCGCTATTATTTCGGCAAATACTATTGCCTTTGGCTACCAACAATATTTTTCCGATAATCAGGAAATCATCACAAGGCTTCACATCATCAATATTGGCAAATTCCTCCCAAGCATTTAAACCATTTTTAAAAAACTTAATCCCGGTAGAAGTTTGTACGAAAATAGTGTCTTTTTTTCCTCTAATTTTCTCAAAATCAAGTGGCATCGGCACTGTCGATTTTAATTCACCGATAGTTGCTTTTTCAAGAGAAAGGAAATTGATTTTTTTTTCGGAAGTTAGAAACAAATAATTAGAATCTAAAGAAAGATGAAAATGCTGAAATTCTTTCTGACTTCCCACAATCCGAAGAGGCTGAGGAGCATAATAGCCATTACAAGCCACCAACAGCAAAACTGAACATAAACCTATCAATGATTGAACACAACTATATTTCATGATGGATAAAATTATCGGTAACAATTTACTTTTTGTTTGTCGCCAAGCTTTCGTTTTTCCCATTGCGTAACAAAAACCTTGGCAGTATCGGCACATTCAAAATAAATATTTTGTTGTATCGGGAAATTAGGATAAGTAAGCACCTCACTAGTACGTTTGTCGATGGAAACGTATGTTTTTGCCACATCGACTTTTGTCGATTTCAAATCATTCAACTGATGAAGCGTCATTTGAAGCAAATCATTTCCATTATCAACCAACAAAAT
>CAYUFZ010000302.1:0-1008 GCA_964444025.1 uncultured Emticicia sp. | reverse complement strand
TTTGACAGAAAATCCGGTAGTTGCCGGAATCGAAATAAATGCCACAGGTTTCGGTTCTGAAGGATTTTCGTTATTAAAAACATGAATTCCCCGACCTATTTCAGTAATCAACACAAAATCACCAGACATTCCGAGATTACCAATATTCTCCATCACTTTGGGAGCTGTAACGACAATTTTTTTAATTTCCTCTGCCGTCAATTTCGTTTTTATGGCAAAATATTCACCGGTATAAAAAGAATCTTTGGACTTGAAGTCATCAAATTTTGAACAAGCAAGCAAGCCGTAAAATAGAAAAAAAGCAAAAAAGTACGGCTTTATTTTAATACATTTCATTATCATTCGTGTAGTATCCATATCAGAAACGAGGAGATTACATAAATATTTTTCAATAATAGTTTTTTTGATGTAATTTTGAACCTTTGGCAAAAAATATCATTTGCCCCAATATTCATTATTCAAACATTTGTTTTCATTGTTACTTCATGAACGAGCCTAAACTAATCCCCACCCATCCAACTTTGAAAACAAAAAAGCATGGAAATAAGATAGAATCGAAAATTGAAAAAATAAATGAACTGAATCTTTATTTACAAAAAATCAAATCAGACCTAAATTATCTGACGAGCAAATATATACAAGAAATTCAAGCAATTGAAATCAAATTAATTCAAATAGAAGCAAAAGAAATCATGTATTTAGACAGCGTATTTGAGTCAAAATCCTTGTCTAACCGTGATAATAAATTGCTTTCAGAAATAATTTTGACCAAAATTTCAGACATTATAGCTTGGTTTCAATCGAATGAGATACAAGAAATTAAAGAAAAACATCTCAATTTTTATCAAAAATACAAAAAACAAGAAAGCGATGTTGAGCATGAGATTGAAGAAATAAATCCAAGCAACGAACAACAAACAATCCTCCATGAATCTCAAGAAATAGCCACTGGTAGCAGAAAAATATACTTGGAGTTGGTCAAAAAGTTTCATCCAGATTTATCATGTA
>CAYUFZ010000301.1:0-3493 GCA_964444025.1 uncultured Emticicia sp. | reverse complement strand
GAATTTCGATTAATAATGGACGATTGCCCTCTAGCATGGCAGCGATGGTAATGCCGTTCAATTCTTCTTCTCTTTGTGAAATTAAAATTTCAGAAGGGTTGCTGACTTGGCGTAATCCATTTCCTAACATTTCATAAATGCCCAATTCAGAGGTACTTCCAAAACGATTTTTGGTTGTTCGTAAAATCCGATAGGTTAAATGACGGTCTCCCTCAAATTGTAATACCGTATCGACCATGTGTTCCAATACTTTCGGACCCGCCAAACCTCCATCTTTCGTAATGTGTCCAATCATGATTACCGGTGTATCAGATTCTTTGGCAAACTTCATTAATTCGGCAGTACATTCTTTTACCTGAGAAACACTTCCTGCCCCTGATTCGATTAAAGGAGAAACCAATGTTTGGATAGAGTCAATGATGACAATGTCTGGTTCAGTGAGTTCAATTTGACGAAAAATATTATCGGTTGAGGTCTCATTTAAAATATAACAGCGAGGGTTCGAGAAATTCATTCTTTCTGCCCTCATTTTGATTTGTTGCTCACTTTCTTCGCCAGAAACATACAAAATTGTATAATCTTTCAGACTTAAAGCGATTTGTAGCATCAAAGTCGATTTTCCTATTCCAGGTTCTCCGCCGATAAGCACCAAAGAGCCAGGCACAATCCCACTCCCAAGTACCCGATTCAGTTCCAAATCCTCGGTAATGATTCGGTATTTTTCGCTGGTGGAGATTTCCGATAAAATTTTGGGTTTATTGGCAGTCTTAACGGACGTAGAACCCGTAAATTTCCAGTTTCCTTTTTCGGGTTCGGATTTCGTAATAACCTCTTCTACCATTGTATTCCATTCTCCACAGGAAGTACACTTACCTAAATATTTTGGAGAATTAAAGCCACAATTTTGACAAAAATAAGCTGTTTTGACCTTAGCCATCGAAATATATTAATAGATTTGGAATAAACTTTAATAAATTGTTAATGAAAATTAACAGAATACGAAATTGCTAATTATCTTCGTTAATTCCACAATATAAAATAAATAATTTGGAGGATTCTCCGGAAAACGAGTAATTAAACTAATATTTTATGAAAACATTCAAAATTATTGTATGCCTTGGGTTGATATTTATTGCTGGAAACACAATGGCACAAAAAGGCTTTCAATTAGGTATCAAAGGGGGTGTTACGCTCAATCAAATCATTACTGATGGAGGCACATTGGGGAAAAATATTTCTCAAAGTTATGATTCCAAAACAGGTTATGTTGGGGGGATTTGGGGAAAATTTGGAGATAAAATTTTCTTACAACCAGAGGTTCTGTTGGTTCAAAAAGGTGGAACTATTGATGTTCAAAACCTTGGGAAAGTAAAATTTTCCTACAATAACTTGGACGTACCTATTTTAGTAGGCTTTAAAGTATTATCTATTTTCAATATACATGCAGGCCCTGTGGCAAGTTTCAATTTAACCCAAGATAAAAACTTGTCAGGTGCTTTAAAAGATTTGACATCGCAAGGGGAAGTTATGAAAAAAGCCAGCTATGGCTACCAATTAGGGGCAGGTGTGAAAGTGATGGGAATCAATTTGGATATTAGAAAAATTGGAAGTTTGTCGGATGTCTCAAATCTGAATTTAAGCAATAATCAATTTAAAGATTCGGGTTGGATTGTGACGGTCGGATTTAAGATTATTTAAGAATAAAATAGTCTTTCTCTATCTGGATAAATTTTAGTAGCGTATAAAACTAAGACAATAAAAAAAACGGAGGCTTTTGGGTCTCCGTTTTTTTATTGATTCTTTCTTTTATTTATTCAAAAACGTAATCGAACTCAAAGCAAACAATGCCTTCCCCTCATTTTTTGTCTTTTTAAACACAAAATAAATGTTTTGCATTCCTTCAGTTGGAGGAATAGCCAATTTGATAGATTTGGCATTTGATTCGGGAATTTCTACTTCTCCGAGTAGTTTGCCAGAAGTATTTCCTGAACGTACTTCGATTTTACCCCCCATACTTTGGGCTTTTTCCGAAAAAGCCAAAATGTCTAAAGTTTTGATGCCACTAAGGTCAATATCTTTTAATAAAATATATCCGCCATCTTCGTTTGCTGCTACCAAATCTCCACCCAACGTTTCCATATTAATCTTCATCGCACCCTTGATGTCGTCATAAGTGGCTGCTTTCACCAGATTACTACGTAACGCTAACGAGTTAGTAGAAGACAAAGGTCCAATAATTTTACTTCCTTTATCAGTGTAAGTCGCCTGAATTATATAAGCCCCTGCTTTTTTATTTTGATGTGCTTTGGCTTCGTAAGTACCCTTGGCTGGTTGCGATTGTTTTCTTGTATCATTCAATGATAAAATATATTCAACCATATCTTTTGCATCCGATAAATTGAGTTGTGGATGAGCTGCCATGGCTTGCTCGCCCCAAACGCCGCCTCCGCCTTTGATAACTTTTTCAGCCAACTGATTGATAGCAGTTTGTCCTCTGCGATATTTTTTGGCAACATCTATATAGGCTGGTCCGATTGATTTTTTATCGATAGAGTGACAAGCTTTGCAGTCACTTAAATCAATTAAACGCTTTCCTGCTGCGAAATTGATGTTTTCTTTGTGTCCTTGTTCAATCATAGTTTTATCAAAACCTTCTAAGTAATTGATATTTACTACCACTTCACTTGGGTCTATTCCTTTGGAGATTGAACCATCTTCTTTGTCACTTACATTTACTTCATAGTCGATTTTGTTTTCGTCAAAGAAGAATGTTTTATTTCCTTTTACTGCTATGTTTACCTTTGGTTCAGCATTTCCAGCTTTTATTTTCAGTGATTGAGAAGCCTTATTACCGGCAGCATCCGTTACAGTCAGAACGACTTCATATTCTCCTGCTTTGGAAAATGTGAACTTCGGATTTGGCAAATTGCTTGTCGGCAATCCTTTTCCAAAAGACCAATGATATTTGAGAGCATCGTTGTCATAATCAATTGTGCCAACCGAAGAGAAAGACACAGATAGGGGAGTTGCTCCCACTTTTTTATCTGCCTTTGCTGCCACGACAGGCTTGCGATTGCCGGCATTAAATTCGATGACAGACAAAGTTGCTTCTTCATTTTGTGCAAACCAATTCATGCCATAATCCAACACAAATAATCTTCCGTCTTTTGAGAAAGTCATGTCCATAGGATGGTAAAATTTAGTATTTGGCATAAATCTTTCCATGCCTGTACAATTTCCCTCTTTATCCATGCTGACCAAATAAATCCAATCTCTCATCCATTCGTAAGCAAAGAATTTACCATCAAAATAGCTAGGGAGTTTTTTGGGATGCGTGGCATAATCCTCCGAATAATACACTGGTCCTGCCATTGGATTACAACCTCCTTTCCCAAATTCTGGGTATAAGTTTGATGGGCCATAGCCATAATAAATCCAAGCTTTTTGTGCAGGTGGCAATTCTCTCAAACCGGTATTGTTCGGTGAATCATTG
>CAYUFZ010000300.1:3001-3494 GCA_964444025.1 uncultured Emticicia sp. | reverse complement strand
CCCAATGTCTTTGTCACCGATAGTGCTTGTTTTCCAACAAACGGTTCGTGTGGTCCAACACTGACAACGATGGCTCTTACGGTTCGGGCTTGTGATTTTATTGGCAAAGAATTCGGAAATTCGATTTAATTTTATAATTTAGAACGAAATAATGGAATCATTCACGCTTGATTAATGATTTTTTTGAGATTTTATACTGGAATATTATACAAATGAACTCGCAAGAAATACCAATTCTGGACACCAAACAGCTCGAAATCGAATTGATTGGTAAAGGTGGCGTATCTGATTCATTGATTCGTTCGAATATTCATCAATATTTTCATATCAATAGGGTAGAGGATTATTTCAGAATGGTTCAATTTCCTCTGCCCTCTGATTTGCAACCGAGAAGAATTACAGTTTATTCCTTCTTTTTTCTGACCAAAGGTATCAGCAATCGAAGTACCGGATTAGATTCTTATGATTTCGGTGAAAATACTTTTTATTTTAC
>CAYUFZ010000300.1:0-2991 GCA_964444025.1 uncultured Emticicia sp. | reverse complement strand
CCCATCAGATTACGACACATCAATTTGTGAGACAAGATGTCGAGGGGTTTTATTGTCATTTTAATTTGGAAATATTAGCTCAAAAATCTTCTTCGCATGAGCTTTTTGCCGAATTTCCTTTTTTACAATTCAATGCTTTTCCTTTGGTTATCATCAATGATGAATCGAGAAAAAATGTAATGTTTTTGCTGGAGCGTTTATTGGTCGAATATTTGGAAAAAAAAGAATGTCGTATTGATATCATACGTTCATATTTATTGACACTTTTTACAGAACTGAAACCATTTGTCGAAGCCTCCAAACCAAAGTCTGTGAATGCCGCTTCTCACATAACCGAAGAATTTAAGAAGGCTCTGACCAAACATATTGCTGATAAATTTAAAATTTCGGACTATGCCGAATTACTAAATATTTCGCCCAATCATCTCAATAAATGTATCAAGCAAACCACAGGCAAATCCGCCCATGATTTACTCAACGAAATGCTTCTCCTTGAGGCAAAGGTATTGTTGAAGCAAACCAATCTAAATGTGACTGAAATTGCTTATAGAATCGGAAAGAATGAAATTAGTGATTTTGCTCGTTTTTTTAAAGCCCAAACCGGCATGAGGCCCAGTGAATATCGGTTGATGAAATGAAAATTCATTTTTAATGTGTCGTTTTTTGTTAAAACTATCTGATTTTGCATAGTATTTGCCGTATTATGCTAAGATTTTAATGCCTAAAATAGGTTATTTTTGTATTATTAAATCTTGAATAATAACAATTTTATAAATGGCAAAGAACCCGCATTATTTTTCTCAAATGGCTCATGTGGAGCTATTGAGTACGAACCTCGAAGAAACGGTTCGTTTTTATGACCAAATCGTTGGCTTAGACATTACTGCAAGAGATGAAAACTCTGTTTATTTACGAGCTTGGGGAGATTATTTTTTATATACATTGAAAATTACACAATCGGATAAAAAAGGTCTCGGAACAGTTGGTTGGAGAGCCGACAGCCAAGAGGCTTTGGAAGAATGTGTGGCGTATTTGGAAAGTATTGGAGCAGGGGAGGGTTGGGTTGATGCCGATAAAGGAAGAGGAAAAGCGTACCGATTCAAATCTCCTGATGGGCATCAACACGAAGTGTTTTGGGAGGTAACTTGGCTACGTGAATCGGGCGAAAGAGGAAGTATTTATGCCGACAGATATTCAAGCAATAGAAGAAGAGGGGCAAATCCTCGCCGAATTGACCATTTTACGTATTTGGTTGCCTTGGGACAATACTCAAAAGAGAAAGCCTTTTGGAAAGGAATGGGCTTGAAAAATCCTGATGAAGTTCGTTTCGATGATGACAAACCACCCGTGGGAGGATTGTGGACTACCGGAAATCTTTCGCATGACATTGCTATTTTCTCTGACCCTAATTTACAACCAGGACAAGGGCTTGCCAATCATATTTGCTTCAATGTTGATAGTCGGGAAGAAGTATTATTGGCTTTGGATTGGTTCTGCGAGAATGGATATAAAAGCTATTGGGGAGCGCCTACTCGTCACAAAGCAGATGAAGGTTTCTTTTTCTACATTATGGAGCCGCATACCGGAATTTTATTGGAATATTATGCTTGTGCGAGGCTGATTTTTGCCCCTGACCATGGCCCTGATGTACATTACTTAAAAGATAATCCAAATGATGCTTGGGGTGACAATAATCCGCTAAAAAATGCTGCTGAGACTGGCAATGCAGGGGGTATCAAACCAGTAGATATTCCGGGTAAATAAATTTTTAATGTAAAAATGAATCGAATTAATACCGTTATTTTGCTCTGCATCTTGGCATGTGGAGCAATTTTAAATGTTCGGGGGCAGTCTGCTGACAGTCGTTCAGGGAAATTGGTACATACGGTTTTCTTTAAACTGAAAACAGAGGCTGATGTCAATAAAATGGTACAATCTCTGAAAAGTTTATCTAAAATAGAATACATTCAGAAGGTAGAAATAGGACAATATATAGATACGGGGCATCCGGATTTGCTTTCCAATCATACAATTATTGTACAAATGACTTTTGAAAATCAATCAAATTTCAAAGCCTATGAGTCGCATCCGATACATTTAGCATCGATACAAGATACTAAAGATTTATTGGCTGCACCTCCGATAGGTTATGATTATATTGTAAAATAAATTAAACTCAATATGTGGCATTATTTTCCTGGGCAGTATATGCCCTCTTATCAAGTAAACAGAGCATTGACGCAAGCCCACTATGGTGGAGGCGAATTTGCTGAGATTCTTGAAGTTGCAAGCGAAATTGACCCAGCTGACCGTGAAAGTTTTAATAAAGCTTGGGTTAAAATGGGGGATAAAGTATATGAATTGGCAGAGCAATATGCGGCTTCTAATCAAAAAGTATCGGCAAGACGCACTTATTTAAGGGCTTTTAATTATCTCCGTACGGCTGAGTTTTTTATGACTTTGCGAGATGAAAGAAAAATCCCTTATTATTTGAAATGCAGAGACGCATTTTTGAAAGCGATTGATTTATTTGATGAACGTCCGATTACGGTCGATATACCCTTTGAGGGTTCGACTTTACCTGCCTATCTGTTTAAGCCAAGTGGAGTAGAAAATCCTCCCGTGATGGTGATGTTTGGGGGATTGGATAGCCTGGCAGAGGAATTGTATTTTGGAATTGCCCAACATCTCAACGAGCGTGGTATTGCGATGATGGCGGTCGATGGACCCGGGCAAGGGGCTTCGCTTCGTCTGAATCATATTCATACCCGATACGATTACAATGTGCCTGGGTCTGCTGTTTTGGATTATATAATAGCGAATTTAGCTGAACACGTAGATACCTCTCGTGTAGGTATTGGAGCGGTATCGATGGGGGGATATATGGCAGCCAGATGTGCGGCTTTTGAACCTAGATTCAAGGTTTGTATGATTTTTGGGGCGGTTTGGTCTTATTATGATATTTGGAAAAATAGACCAGATAATCATCCT
>CAYUFZ010000299.1:0-3505 GCA_964444025.1 uncultured Emticicia sp. | reverse complement strand
CATTCAGGCACAATTCGGTATTACGCAGGGAGAAGTTGAGAAAATCATGCGAAGTGAACTAAAAGAAGCTGGATTTAGGCGATGGCGAAAGCGAGTATCGTCAGGAGTTGGAGTCAAACATCAATACAAAGCCAATCCCGAGATGCTTCGATTCAAATGCAGCCGCCAAAAAAGCATCAGTTTTAATAAAATTTCGAAGCGAACAAAGCAATAGATGTCCATTTCAGAGGCAATACGAATGAATTTAGCTATTTTTTTGAGATTCGGAAAAATAGAAAGCTATTTTCTTGAAAAAAAACAAATGAATCAAAAAAGGCATTTCATCAAACAAAGCATAAGTCAGAAAATTAATTCAGCAGATTTGATTCAATTCTAAACTTTTTTTCACCATTTTTGGAAATTAATCAGCATCGTACAATCATTATTCAACCAAAAACATCAACAAATGAAATGGCTTAAAAAAACACTTTTCGCACTTTTTGTGCTTCTCTGCCTCGTGACTATCGGATTTTATCTTTGGCTTCACAGCAGCCGAGCAATCACCGACGGAGAATTAAAACTCAGTGGACTCAAAGCTCCGGTAGAAGTTTATTACGATACCTATGGAGTACCGCACATTTATGCCCAAAATGAAGAAGATTTATTTCTAACGTTTGGCTATATACACGCCCAAGACCGACTTTTTCAGATGGAGATGATACGACGATTGGCAGACGGCAGGTTGGCAGAATTATTTGGTGAAAAAGCCCTTCCATCGGACAAATTTTTCCGAACCTTGGGTTTTCGCAAGCATGCCCAATGGACGATAGATTCGGTATTAATGAAAAACCCCGAAGCCCCATTTATCAAAGCCGCAAAATCCTATATCCAAGGCGTTAATCAATACATTCAATCGGGCAAAACACCACCAGAATTTGTATTGGCAGGAATTTCCAAGACAGCCTTCACCCTCGAAGACATGCAGATAATCATGGGCTATATGGGCTTTACGTTTGCAGAAGCCTTCCGCTCTGAGTCAATCTCAACCTTCATTCATAACAAATATGGAGCCAATTACCTGAAAGATATTTCGGAGGGTTGGCCAGAGCATGAGCCGACGATTCCGACACAGAAACAAGAAATGGTACAAAGCTCTGAGAAATTAGCACAAATTGCCAATAAAATTGGACAAATAGAATCAAATGCCTATTTTCCGCCTTATCACGGCTCGAATGGCTGGGTTATTTCGGGAAAAAAAACAAAATCTGGAAAGCCTATTTTATCCAACGACACCCATATTGCCTTTTCGCAGCCTTCGGTTTGGTACGAAGCCCATTTGGAATGTCCTGGGTTTAAGTTTTATGGTAATTTTTTGGCAGGCACTCCTATCGGAGCATTGGGACACACCGATTTCGGAGGCTGGGGTTTGACGATGTTTGAAAATGATGACGTAGATTTTTACAGAGAGAAAGCCAACCCTACCAATGCCAACCAAGTATGTTACAAAGACCATTGGGAAAATTTGTCCATTTCGGAAGAAAGCATCAAAGTAAAAAATGCCCCATCTGTTACGATAAAAATCAAAAAATCGAGGCATGGAATCTTGATGAATGATAGTTTTGATAAAATGAGCGACCAAAAAGACCCCATCGCTTTGTGGTGGGTATTCAATCAATTTCCAAGTTATCATTTGGAGTCATTTTATCAGATGGCACATGCCAAAAATGTACAAGAGGTACAAATCGCCGCCTCAAAACTTACCTCACCAGGCTTGAACATCATGTGGGCAGATACCCAAGGAAATATTGCTTGGTGGGCTGCCGGAAAATTACCCAAGCGACCAGCACACGTCAATCCTATGTTGATTTTGGATGGAAGCACAGGCAAAGACGACATTCAAGGTTGGAACGATTTCAGCCTCAACCCTCAAATCATCAACCCTACACGAGGGGTATTATATACTGCCAACAACCAACCCGCCGATATGGGCAATGGCTTGGTGGCGGGCTATTATGTTCCTGGAAATCGTGCCGCCCGAATAGAAGAATTGTTGTTTAATGATAAAAAAGATTGGGATGAAAGCAGCGTACGGGAAGTCATCAATGATGTTACGTCGAGTTCATTCAAACAACTATTGAAAGACATTGTTCCAGTTATCGATGCAAAACAGCTCAAGCCCGAGGCATTGCAAGCATTGAAATTATTACAAACATGGGATGGCTCACATGAACTGAGCGACATAGAACCCACTATTTTTTATCGTTTTGTCTATCATTTTTCCAAAAACACCATGAAAGACGAATTGGGTAGTGAAGTGTATAAAGCCTACGAACATAATTCTAATTTTAAAAGAAATATGGCATCTTTGCTAAGAAACGAGCAATCTCCGTGGTGGGATAATGTTTCGACAAGTACCAAAGAGACCCGTCAGATGATTCTTACTTTGTCATTCAAAGATGCCATCGAAGATTTGGAAACCAGTCTGGGCAAAAACCAGCAACAATGGAAATGGGAGAAAGTACACTTGCTTACCCACAAGCACCCTTTAGGGATATTGCCAGTGATAGGGAAATTGTTTAATGTTGGGCCACTGCCAGCCCCTGGAGGAAGAGAAACCATCAATAATTTGGATTTTCCGATAGACTCTAGCGGCGTGTACACCATTAGCTACGGCCCTGCCCTCCGACGAATTTTGGATTTTGGAAATCCTAATTTTGGACGAAGTGTCTTACCGACAGGCCAATCGGGGCATTTATTGAGCAAACACTACGACGACCAAGCTCAAATGTTTGTCGAGGGTGGTTCTCGTCAGGAGTTGATGGACAAAAAAACCATCGAAAAAGAAAAAATCGGAAAATTAATCATCACACCAAAATAAAAAATAAGGGCTGCCTTTGCGGCAGCCCTTATTTTTTATACTACTTGGCTTTCAAGTAAACAAAAGGCACAATCATTTCCTCCATCGAGACCCCACCGTGCTGAAAAGTATCCTTATAGTGGCTTACATAATGATTGTAATTATTGGGATACGCAAAAAAGTAATCCTCAGTGGTAAAGAAATAAGCCGTAGAAATATTCGGTTTGGGCAACATGAAATTTTCGGGCTTTCGAACCACCAGTACATGGTCTGATTTGTCGTCCAAATTAAGATTTTTGCCCTGTTTGTATCTCAAATTCGTATTCACATTTCTATCACCGACAATTCTTTTCGGATGACGTACCTTAATCATTCCGTGGTCGGTTGTAATAATCAATCGGCCTTTTTTATCAGAAATCTTCTTCAATAAATCCAACAAAGGCGAATGTTCTATCCAAGATTTGGTAATAGACCGATACGCAGATTCGTCGGGAGCTAATTCCTTAATCATACCCATTTCGGTACGAGCATGAGAAAGCATATCGACAAAATTATAGACAATCGCAATCAGTTGATTTTTGGCTAAATTATTAAAATTATCCACCAATTGTTTTCCTTGCGTATTATTCAAGATTTTATGATAAGAAAATGAGTAATTGAGCCTTGCCT
>CAYUFZ010000298.1:0-3514 GCA_964444025.1 uncultured Emticicia sp. | reverse complement strand
ATACTATTAATTTGATACTTTTTGGTTGCATCAGACCCAAATCCACCCTTCGAAATGCCATGAACTCCGTTTGTCAAAGATAGTTTTTCGATGGCAGATTTCCAACTTTCTTCATTTTCATCGATGGAAATGTATAAAAATACAATATTTTTACGCTGTTTGTCTGTCAAGGATTCATGTATTTGTTTTGAAAAAGGAAATTCTGCACGGCAAGGCCCGCACCAACTTGCCCAAAAATCCACATAAACCACTTTTCCTTTGAAACGATTAAAATTAAACTTTTTCCCTTCCAAATCAAAAAATATAGGCAAATCGCTGCTGTCCAAATCATTTTGAACTTTTTCTGTTTTACTGATTATTTCTTCTTTTCTTTCAAAAGTCTCTTTGCAATTATCTAATAAAAATCTCCTATATTCCTCTTCACCAAGCTGGCTCAGCCAAAATTTCAATACACTTGGTGTCACTTTTGAACAATTTTCTTTCATCAAAACTGCCAATGTATAATCTAAATTTTTTCCTTTCAGTTTTTTTTCCGCAAAATTACATTTATCCGTCAAGGATTTTGATTGGTCTGAATACTTGACAAATTTTTGTTCTTCTGAATTGAAATAAGTGACAAAAAAAGGCAAAAATTCTTGAAAATTGACAACATTCAATAATTTTTCATCATTCAATTGAGTCATATTGATAGCCTCTGTCATTACTTTGGGCAAAGCCACCACCCTCGTTAATTTAGTATCTAGGTTGCTTCTGATAACGGGATACGCCAATAAATAATGCCAATATTTCCATTTAATTTCTTGGGATATATAATCGACAAAAGCCCTGTCGAGTGCTTGTGAATAGGATTTTAAAAAATCTAATTGACTTTTTCTTTCATCATACAATTCCATTTCCCATTTATCTACATTTTTACTTAACAGAGCTTGGTATCTGCTTTTTTTGTCAAAGGTATTGGGGAATTTTGAATGAAACTGCTGCACAAACTCGGCTGCATGAGGCGAATGGAACAAGGAATCCCGCCAGTCTTTTATCGAGGTTTCAAAAATTGTAGCCAATGACTGAGTGCTATCAGGTTTGACAAATAAGCCTTGGGCATTGGTAATAAAAGAGCAAAAGAATAAATATACAAATATTTTTTTTACCATAAAATCCGAAATTAATTGAATAACACAATAAAATAACGAAATTTTGGTGAATAAATTATCATTGATAAGCAGAGAGTTGTAGCTCAGTCATCCATGTTTGTAAATATTCAGGGTGTAAACTCACCACTTCTCCAATAATGATGATGGCAGGATTTGATACATTGGCAATTTGGGTTTGCGACACAATGGTTGAAATCGTGCCAAAAACCATTTTTTGCTTATCGGTTGTTCCTTCTTGAATAATCGCTACTGGCAAATTTTCTTTATTCAGCGACGCAAAAATACCGCATATTTCATCTAATTTGCTCATACCCATCAAAATTACAATCGTGGCAGAAGATTGGGCGGCAATTTTAATATCATTTGGCAATTTTCCATCAAGCGTATGGCCAGTCAAAACCCAAAAACTCCGAGCAATTTCACGATGAGTAACAGGTATTTGGAGCATACCTGGCACACCAATCGCACTCGAAACCCCAGGAATTACGTCAGTGGCAATTCCATAACTTTTTGCCCACTCGATTTCCTCAAATCCCCTTCCAAAAACAAATGGGTCTCCTCCTTTCAATCGCACAACATGGCCGTATTGAAGGGCATAGCCGACAATCAGTTGGTTAATCTCTTCTTGTTTGCAGGAATGTTTACCTTTACGTTTGCCCACATTGACTTTCACTGCTTTTTCGGGAGCATATTCCAACAAAGAATCATTCGCCAAGGCATCATATAACACAACATCAGCACTTTTTAATGCCTTGATTCCTTTCAAAGTAATCAATTCTGCATCTCCTGGCCCTGCTCCAACTAAGGTAAGTTTCGATTGAATCATGATAAATTTCCTATATACTCTACAAAATAAGTAGATTTAATATAAAATAGAAAATTTTTGTGTATTTATTTCGTCTTTTTATTAAAAATGTACAATTAATTTATATTTTTTTTCAATAAAAAATAATTGAATTGCTTGTAAACTATTAAATTCTCATTTGTGTTAATAGAAAGTAAATAACATTTGATGACATGAAAGGCTTTCGATTTTCGGATTTTGTACCTTCAAACAAAATTGGCAGTAAATTTGAACAATTGTTTGATATTTTTCAGCAATTACTACTCATCACATCAGGCGATGTAAGTGAGGCTTTATCCTATTTAAGTGATTTAGACAGACGCTATCAACTGACTGACGACGCTTACGGAATTGCCGATTTTATTGATGAGTTAAAATCAAAAGGATATATAGAAGACCAAAAAAATGAGGGGACATTTCAGATGACAGCCAAAAGTGAGCAAAGCATCAGGAAAAAATCATTGGAAGAAATATTCGGAAAACTCAAACGTAGCAAATCTGGAGGTAATCACCAAAGCCCTTATACAGGTGTTGGAGAAGAAATGAGTTCGGATTTTAGAGCATTTCAATTTGGCGATTCTTTGGAGCAAATTTCGATGACAGAATCAATCAAAAATGCTCAAATCAATAATGGGCTTGAAGATTTTGTATTATTAGAAAATGACTTAGAAGTGACAGAAAGAGAGTCAAAAATACAAACATCCACGGTATTAATGATTGACATATCCCATTCTATGATTTTGTATGGCGAAGACCGCATCACACCTGCCAAAAAAGTTGCTCTGGCAATGGCAGAACTGATTCGGACCAAATATCCGAAAGATACCTTAGACATTTTGGTATTTGGCAATGATGCTTGGCAAATTCATTTAAAAGATATTCCTTATTTGGAGGTTGGCCCCTATCATACCAACACGGTCGCAGGTTTGGAATTGGCGATGAATTTGCTGAGACGACGCAAAACTAAAAATAAGCAAATATTTATGATAACCGACGGCAAACCTACGTGTTTGAAAGAGGGTATCCATTATTATAAAAACAGTTTTGGTTTGGATAGAAAAATTGTTAATAAAACTTTGACAATTGCAGCACAAGCCCGAAGATTATCTATTCCAATCACCACTTTTATGATTGCAAGTGACCCCTACCTCAAACAATTTGTTCAGCAATTCACGGAAGTTAATAATGGAAGGGCATATTATAGTGGATTAGATGGCTTGGGAGGATTCGTTTTGGAAGATTTTCAAAAAAACAGACGAAAATATTTGAAGTAAAAATATGCAAAAAAAAGAAAGATATAAGGCTCTCATTGAATATTTTGAGGAAAATAATCCAGATGCTGCCACTGAATTGCATTACAATAATCCGTATGAATTGCTGGTTGCTGTCATTTTATCTGCTCAATGCACCGATAAAAGAGTCAATATCGTAACCGAAAAACTATTCCCAAGATTTCCAGATGCAGAAAGCTTGGCGAGAGCAAGTTCAGACGAAGTTTTTGAATACATCAGGAGTGTAAGTT
>CAYUFZ010000297.1:0-3522 GCA_964444025.1 uncultured Emticicia sp. | reverse complement strand
TAGGCTTCCCTTGGAAATTACCTTTTATAACTTTTCAATAGAAAAAACCACTTCATTTTTGGGGTGGTTTTTTAGTTTTCAATTTGTGTTTTCTTAAAAAAGTACAATTTATTTTCTAATATAATTTTTGTCTGTTACTTTTTCTACTTTTTGAGCATAGAAATTTAAGCCCTTTGTTTTGAAAAAGGCTTTTCATAAGTTTTTCAACGCTTAGGCTGCTATTTTGCTCTGATTGGTGAGCTTTTGTCGTCGTTTGGCTATCAAGACTGCATTGGCAGTATGCACGCCAAAATAGAGCCAAACTTGTTCGTTATCAGGACCTCTGGCTTTGATTTTGTTGAGTAAATAATGTTCTTTTTCAGTTCCAAAACTACCCTCCAAACTCGTACTTCTTTGTTTGTTTAAGATGCTTTTTATTTGTTTGGTTTCTTTATCGTCCTTACCTACCCCTTTTCGGCAGAAGTTGGTGATAATCTTATTTTTTGTGCAATGTTTTCTATTTTCATTGGTTGCATAAATGGCATCAGCAGCCAAATGAGTACATTCTCCAAAGAGGTTTTTATGCTTTAATATACTAACTTTCAAACGTTTACACTCATTAAAGGCTTCATAACTTTGATGCTCAATAATGCTAATTCCACCTACTTGTAACTTGTGGACTTTGATTCCGAACTCGACGGGTTTATTTTCTTTTCCTCTGACAATTGGTCTAATATAATCTTTAAAAAGGCTAACTATTCGGTTTGGTATTTTAGCTTTTGGATTTGCAAAATGGTGCTGCTGTTGTTGAAGAACGACCTTAATAGTTTTGAAGGTATTAGCATCTTTTTCTGTTAAAGCTACCGCTTTTGTTTGGTTGAGCAAAGTCTGATAAGCATGGATGCCCTTCTCTAAAAGTTTCAACAAGGCGTTCTTTCTACTGCGGGTTTTTCGATGCGACTTCTTGCGTAACTTACTGTAAGTCAAGTATTTTATTTTTTGGTCTTTGAATTTTGAACGTGGAATTTTGAGCTTATTATCTTTACAAATTTGAGGAATTTGCTTGTCCCACAACCATTCACAGGATTCCCATAAAAGTTTAACGTCAGTAGGAAAACGAACGTAAACTTCATAACAGGTAGCATCCATTAGTGCCACTTTACTATCTGGAATTTCTAACTTCCAATGAGTTATCATAGATTTTTGGAAGGCTTCAAAATCAATGTTTTTACCGAGATAAGTTCTAACATTTGATACAAAAGCATTATCTTTAATCATTTCATTATCAGCCAATTGGATTCCACAAAACATCTGCATCGCCCAGTCGGTATTAAACCTCTCTAACAGTTTTTCATCGCTCAATTTAGTGTAATGTTTCAGAAACATTAGCCCAAAATAACCCTGAGCAGGTAGCCACGAGGGTGCTCCCGACATTACTTTTTTTGCTGGTAATAGGTTTACTAAACTATCCCAATCAATAGTTTGATATATTGCTCCAATTTGTGTCTTATTCTTGAATAAGTACGGGGACGCCCAGTCAATTTGGCGAAATTTGGAGAATTCAAATCAAATAATGTATATTGCATCTGTATTTTATGGTTTTCACAGACACAAAATACGAAAAAACCCCGATATATGCCAAATTTGTGCATATTCGGGGTTTCATTTTGATATAAGTTACTTATTATCAGTTGTTTACATATCCAAAGGAAAGCCTAAGTATAAATTACAAGAGCCACTATCATGGCTCTTGTAAAAATTAGAAATAAATAATTAGTTAGTCTTGAATACATCTAACACTCATTCCGTGTGCTCTATAGTCGTTTCTTGGTACCGTTAAACTCCATGGGTCAACATAAAGTACTTGAGAACCAGCCCCCACACCTGCAACAGTTCCAACAGTCGAACTCCAGTACCACATACCGACAAGGTTTCCTAAAGTACCATTTTGAGCATCTCGCATACCCGAGGGAACTAATTTCAAAACTGATCCATATCCTCCATTTACGTCGCTACTTGAGAATAGGTTCTTTTCGGCTGTCCATTCAGCGGTAGTAGGTACTCTGAATCCATTAGGACATGGATTGTTTACTCCATTTACACCTTGCCATAAATTACCATTTTGTGGATTTCTCCAGTCAACAGGAGCTGCCCCAATAGCAATAAATTGATTGTGGTTCGGGGTATCAGTCGTAGAAAGAGTAGAAGTAGTACTCGTAACAGTAGCAGTAGTAGCAGAAGTCCATGTCATGATATCGTGTTTATCATTTGGATTTCTTCCCCATTGGAATTTATTTCCATAAGCTTTATAGTCAGTTATGCTAGTCGCTTGTTGTGTTGGGTTAAAATATTGCGATTGTAAGTTTGAATACATTGCACCAAGGTCGTTATTAAGCCAAATTTTCCCAGTAGGAGATACAACAGGAAGGTATAAATATGTATGTAACCCATCCGCAATGTTTCTATCGATGAAACCTGGAATATCTCTAAGTTGAACTTTTCCTGTAGCTCCTGAGGAATTAGAAGCTAATTCAAATTCAGCAAGTAACCATCCTTTATAATCATTACCAAGACCAGCGTTTAAGTCGAGTTTTTTTGCATTTAATACCCCACCAACAGATTTAATAGTTGCAGTAATATTACCAGAACCAACAGCTAAAGTTGAAGCAGGGTAGTCTAATTGCACGACTCTCGAGACACCATCTTCTGTATAAGAAGCAGGTATTGTTACTTGTTGAGAAAATGCAGGCAAGTTGACCGATGAACCAGTTACGGTATATGGAATTGATATGGAAATACCAGTTGTTGATAAACTTCCCTGAACATTAATGGTAGTTTCAGCAGTTGCATCAGGATTGACACCCGTGTTTAAAGTTGCAGCACTTGTAGGGGTTGTGTATGGCATATAATTAGTATCATATACAGAAGCAATATAACTAATTTGCCCTAATGTTAATGAAATATTAGCAGGTAAAGGGCTAATTGTAGTTCTTGAGAAACTACAATTAGGCGTAGTATTAAGGGTAAATGAATTAGTTCCAGCATTTGTCGGTGTACCCGTAGCAGTCAGAACAATATTTTGAGAACCCGTAGCTAAAGAACCCGAGCCTGCGAAAGTAACTCCATTAGCAGTTGCAGAAATACTATAAGTACCAGCAGTTGCTACAGTAACCGTAATGGTCTGTGTAACCCCCGAAACGGCAGTGCCTTGGATAAGCGTTCCAGCGGTTGCTGTCGAACAATTATCAAAAGAAGAAATGACAGCGGTACCGTTCGATGTTGCGGACGTTGTAGTTCTTGAGAAACTACAATTAGGCGTAGTATTAAGGGTAAATGAATTAGTTCCAGCATTTGTCGGTGTACCTGAAGCCGTCAGAATAATGGTTTGAGAGCCAGTAGCTAAAGAACCTGATCCTGCGAAAGTGACACCATTGGCAGTTGCAGAAATATTATAAGTACCAGCAGTTGCTACAGTAACCGTAATAGTCTGTGTAACCCCCGAAACAGCAGTGCCTTGGGTAAGCGTTCCAGCGGTTGCTGTCG
>CAYUFZ010000296.1:2038-3616 GCA_964444025.1 uncultured Emticicia sp. | reverse complement strand
CGAATATTTATTTGGTTCGTCATGCAGAAAAAGCAGATTCTTCGCATAATCCCCCTCTGAGCGAAACCGGAAGGAAAAGGGCTTTGGTTTTGGCGGATGCTTTGCAGAAAATGAGGATAGATGCCATTTATGCTACAAATTTCGACCGAACCACCTCAACAGCTCGACCTTTAGCTCAAAGGATATCGTTGCCTGTTTATATTTATGATTCTTCAAAAGACTCTTTGGCTTTTTTTATCGAAAAAATGAAACAAATCAGAGGGAAAAATGTCTTGATTGTCGGACATAGCAATACGCTTCGACATTTGGTGAATGGGCTTGCTGAAAAAGTTGTCATGACGAACGACATCCCGGATAGTCGTTATGATGATTTTTTTTTGGTGAAAAGACGGTTTCTGCCGATTAGGAAAATGAAATTTTATAGCCTAACTTATGGAAATATTGCCGTAAAATAGTTTCTTTGAGGCAAATTTGGGCTGTTTCCCGAAAAATATTAAAATTTAAAAAAATATGAAATTTATTCGTCGTTTTACGATTGCTGTTTTATGCGTCATCAGTTTTTCATTTATTGCTTTCAAAACGGATGACCGTTACTTCGAAATTGCTAAAAATCTTGATATTTTCATGACGATGTTCAGAGAATTGAATGCTTATTATGTGGATGAAATCAATCCAACAAAAGCGATTCGCAATGGAATTGAGGCAATGCTGAAGCAATTAGACCCTTATACCAATTTCTACCCCGAAGATGATATTGAGGACGTAATGACCATGATGACTGGTAAATATAACGGCATTGGAGCTACTGTCTCGCACCGAGATAACAAACATATTGTTGTCATGTTGTATGAAAACTCTCCGGCAGATAAGGCAGGGATGAAAATCGGTGATGAGATTATCAAAATTGATGGCGTTGATTTATTAGCAAGAAAAGATGTCGATATGGGGCGTTTATTGAAAGGGCAGACTGGAACTACCGTCAAAATTCAAGTAAAACGTTATGGAAAAGCAAGTCCGCTGGAATTAGTTGTTGGTAGAGAGATTGTTAAAACGACCAATGTGCCAAATTATGGTATGATTAATGACGAAACGGCTTATATCCAATTGAATGATTTTACTGCTACTGCGGCGAAAGAGGTGAAAAGTGCCTTTAATGAATTGAAAGGGCAGGGAATGAAAAAACTGATTCTCGATTTGCGTGGAAATCCTGGGGGATTATTAAACATGGCAGTAGAAATTTCTAATATTTTTATTCCTAAAGACCAATTGATTGTAGAAACCCGTGGAAAGGTAAAAGAATGGAATCATCGTTATTTGAGCTTGGAGGCTCCATTGGATATTGAAATCCCGGTGGCTGTCTTAATCAATAGCCAAAGTGCGTCTGCGGCAGAGATTGTCAGTGGGACATTGCAAGATTACGACAGGGCTGTTTTGATAGGGCAACGCTCCTTTGGGAAGGGTTTGGTACAAACAACCCGTGATTTGAGCTTCAATACTAAAATGAAAATCACAACAGCTAAATATTATATTCCGAGTGGGAGGTGTATTCAGGCATTGGATTAATCGCACCGAAATCCC
>CAYUFZ010000296.1:0-2028 GCA_964444025.1 uncultured Emticicia sp. | reverse complement strand
GCAGAGGAAAAAGCCATGCTAGAGAAATTGCGTGAAGCCGAAAACTTTAAACCTTATGCACTGGAAGATGTATTCAGGCATTGGATTATTCGCACCGAAATCCCGACGGAAGTGTTGGGCGTGTGCCGGATTCTCTCAAAACTGCTTTCAAAACTAAAAACGGAAGAGTGGTGTATGATGGTGGTGGGGTTGAGCCAGATATTAAGCTCGACGCAAGTGTGTTGTCGGGCATTGCGTCTCAATTAATCATCCGTCATTTTATTTTTGATTATGCCACGAAATATTATTTTGAACATGCCTCGCAAAAACCTGAGGGGAAGTTCTCTCTGTCCGAAGCGGACTATCAAGCATTCTTGATTTGGTTGAAAAACCAAAATTTTAATTATGAAAGCCCAGAGGAAAAAAGTTTATCATTGTTGGAACAAACAGCGAAACAAGAAAATTCTTATGAGGATTTAAAGGAAGAGCTGAAAGCGTTGAAAGGAAAGGTCGAAGCTGGAAAAGCCAAAGAATTGATTAAATACAAAGATGAAATCAAAGAACAGTTGGAAAATGAAATTTTGAGCAGGTATTATTATCAAAAAGCCATGAAGTTTGTTTCTTTTGAGCGAGATAAAGAAGTCCAAGAAGCACTTAAACTTTTTAAAAATATGCCAAAATATCAGGAATTGTTAAAGTCCAAATAAAATAGGAGTGGGCTTGTTATTTTATTTGGATTATTTTTTATGAAAACGATTAAATATTTATTTTTTGTTGTATTTTTGTAAGGTTAATCAATTAAAATATCTACGATTATGTTCGGTTATCAATATCCAACTTGGTATGCAATCGCTTTTTTTGCGACTTTGATGATTTTATCTTTTGCGGTGGGCAAATGGTTAGTCAAAAATGACAGAAATTATAAAGGTTTCTAATGATATTTAATAATTGGGTTTTTGTTCAACAAGAACCCAATTATTAAAAAATACCTTCTTCCAAGTGTAAAATTTCACAATCAGGAAGCTTTTTAGTCAATAATCCCGCCATAATTCTACTTCTCAAGCCATTCGAGCAAACCACAATAATTTTTTTGTACAAAGCCATTTTTTCAAGATTATCCATGATTTCGTGGGCAGGAATATTCGTTCCTCCAATGTTAAAATCATGAAATTCTGTTTTCTCTCGTACATCCAATACCAATACATCGGATTGTGTGCGGAGGTTTTTTAATCCTTCTATGTCAATAGGAATATAGCTCATTTGTATAAAAAATGGCACGTTTTGCGTGCCATTGTCTTTGATAATTATTTATAAAGGGCATCTCTTTGTGCCTTGATTTTTTCATCGGTCAGGAATCCATCAAAATCAACTAATTTATCCAAACATCCCTTCGGTGTTAGTTCGATGATACGATTTGCCACGGTTTGGGTCAATTGGTGGTCATGGCAGGTAAATAATAGATTACTCGGAAATTCCTCCATGCCTTTGTTCAATGCCTGAATTGATTCCAAATCTAAGTGGTTCGTAGGCTCATCGAATAGCAAGACATTCGCTCCAGAAAGCATCATTCTCGAAAACATACATCTTTGTTTTTCTCCTCCCGATAATACAGTGCATTTTTTCAATGCTTCTTCACCCGAAAACAACATTCTTCCCAAAAAACCTCTGATAAAAGTTTCGTCTTTCTCGGTAGAATATTGACGCAACCAATCTACCAAGTCTAAGTCTGCATTGGCAAAATATTTTGCATTGTCATTAGGCAAATACGAATGTGTAATGGTAATTCCCCATTTGAATGTGCCACTGCTTTGTGTTTTTTCTCCAGATAAAATATCAAACAAAGCTCCTACTGCCAAGCCGTCTTTGCTGAGGAAAGCAATTTTGTCGTTTTTTCCTACTTGAAAATTCAAATCTTTGAATAAATAAGTGCCATCTTCCAACTGATAACTCAAATTTTCGACCAATAAAATTTGGTCACCAACCTCCCTTTCAGGTTTAAAGCCAATATATGGATATTTTCTCGAAGAAGGCTGAATCTGTTCGATATTC
>CAYUFZ010000295.1:0-3625 GCA_964444025.1 uncultured Emticicia sp. | reverse complement strand
ACCTGCTGGTTTAGAAGATTCGATGGAACACAAAATTAAGTTGGGCGAGCGAATGACCCAACCAGCCACCGTTCGTCGAAAAGATGGTGATGTTGAAGCGGCTTTTAAAAATGCCACAAAAGTAATCGAGCGAACCTATAATGCTCCCTATTTGGCTCATAATTGCATGGAACCCATGAATTTCTTTGCCAATATAACAGCAGAAAAAGCCGAACTTGCTGGGCCTCTCCAAAAACCGGAATTTACTGAACAAGCCCTTTCAGCTCGTTTGGGAATGCCTTTAGAGAAAATCGACATAAAGATGACTCGTTTGGGCGGAGGTTTTGGTCGTCGTTCCTATGCCCATTGGCTAATTGAAGCCGCACTGATTTCTCAAAGAGTGAAAACACCCGTAAAGCTCATTTATACCCGTGAAGACGATATGACATCGGGCATTTATCGTTCTACTTATTCGGCTTATTTTCGGGCGGCTCTCGATGCAAGTAATAATCTGATTGCTTTTCATGTAAAAACTGGTGGTACGCCCGAATCGCCTTTATATCCCAATCGGTTTCCTGCGGGTACAGTCGATAATTATTTGGCCGAAGATTTTACGATTGATTCAAATATTACGGTTGGTTCATACCGAGCTCCACGCTCCAATTTTATGGCTGCCTCCGAGCAATCTTTTATAGATGAAGTAGCCGAAGCTGCAGGTAAAGACCCTATTGATTTTCGTTTAGAATTGCTCAATCGTGCCAAAGAAAAACCAGTTGGCAAAAACAACGAGTATGAGCCAGAGCGTTTTGCAAAAGTTTTGGAATTGGTCAAAGAAAAATCTAATTGGGGAAATACGAAAAAAAGTAAAAAATTAGGCTTTTCAGCGTATTTCTGCCACGATTCTTACGCTGCTCACGTGCTTGATTTAGAAATTAGAGATGGTCTGCCAGTAATTAATAAAGTTTGGTGTGCCATCGATTGTGGAATCGTCATTAATCCAGATGCTGCCAAAAATATGGCAGAGGGGGGCATTGTAGATGCTCTTGGTGCTGCGTTGTATGGTAAAATGACCTTTACAAAAGGCGTTCCCGATGCCAATAATTTCCATAATTAGCGCATGATACGCCACAACGAAGCACCCAAGCAAATCGAAGTGCATTTTGTGGAAAGCCCGCTCAAGCCAACAGGAATGGGAGAACCAGCCTATCCGCCAGTGTACGCAGCTCTGGCAAATGCCCTCTACCAAGCCACGGGTAAACGTTTTTATAACCAGCCTTTTGCAGAAAGCTTATGAAATGAGACTTATGGAATGTTTGATTTTCGTAAGTTTATATTTGAAAAACATTGTTTTTTGCTGATTTATTTATATATTTTTGTTAAATTTTTAATTGAAGTAAATACAACATTATGGCAAAGTATTCTTTAAAAATAAATGGGAAAATTCAACAAATAGACGTTGACCCATCAACACCCATACTTTGGGTGTTGCGTGACCACCTCAATATGCCTGGTACCAAATTTGGCTGTGGCATGGCTCAGTGTGGAGCTTGTACTGTACACTTAGATGGAAATGCGGTGCGTTCGTGTAGTTTGCCAGTTTCGGCTGTTGGAAAAGGAGCAATTACTACCATTGAAGGCTTATCGACAGATGCTTCTCACCCAGTACAAAAAGCATGGCTCGAACACGACGTAGCTCAATGTGGCTATTGCCAATCTGGACAAATCATGTCGGCAACGGCTTTGTTGAAAAGTAATCCCAACCCAAGCGATGAAGAAATTGATGCTTATATGAGCGGAAATATATGTCGCTGCGGAACATATCTTAGAATCAAGGAAGCAATCAAAGCAGCAGCCGCTAAAAAGTAAATTTTAACCAAATTTGACAAATGAAAAAAAATATAGATAGACGCTCATTTCTCAAATCTTCTGCTTTGGCAGGCGGTGGAATGATGCTTAGTTTTAGCTGGTTTTCGGAAGCAAAAGCCGCTGAGAAAGTTGCCGAATTGAACATTGCTGAGCAATGGTCTGAATTGGCTGCATATATCAAAATTACGCCCGAAAATGTTATTAAAATACTTGTCCCAAATCCTGAATTTGGACAAAATGTAATGACTTCCCTGCCAATGATGGTTGCAGAGGAATTGGATTGTGATTGGAAAAATGTGGTCGTTGAGATGGGTACGCACGATAATGTGAAGTATGGTCCTCAATTTACGGGTGGTAGTAATTCGGTACGAATGTATTGGAAACCTCTTCGGAATGCTGGGGCAACTGCTCGTCAGATGTTGATTGAAGCAGCGGCACAAACTTGGGGTGTTTCGGCATCAGAAATCACAACTAAAGCAGGAATTTTATCTCATTCAAGTGGAAAAACAGCGAAATATGGCGAAATGGCTGCCAAAGCTGCCACACTTGCCATTCCGAAAGAGGTAAAGTTGAAAACACCAAAAGATTTTTCAATTGTAAGAAATTCAAAGAAAAATACCGAAGGAGTAAAAGTAGTTTCGGGTAAACCGCTTTTCGGAATAGACTATAAAGTGGATGGAATGTTAATCGCCATGATTCAACATCCGCCTGCATTTGGTATGAAGCTCAAATCTTTTGATGCTACTGCTGCTAAAAAAATGCCTGGTATCAAAGATATTTTTAGTTTCAAACTCTACGATGATGGATTTGAGCAGGCAGGTTTCGATACTCGCACTTTCAATGAAATGATTGCCGTAGTAGGAAATTCTACTTGGGAAGTGATGAACGCTCGTAAGAAGATAAATGCCCAATGGGAGGCCGCTGGCGATGTAAAAGATACGATGATGGGTAGAGGCGGAAAAACTGAAAAAGTAGTTCCAGGAAGGTTAGAAACCACGAGTCAACAGATGGAAATGATGGCCGAATATGCCAAAAAGCCAGCTCAACAACTCAGAAAAGATGGCGACCCAGAAGCAGCCTTCAAAAATGCCGCACAGATAATCGAACGTACATACAATGCTCCGTTTTTGGCTCATAATACCATGGAGCCTATGAACTTTTTCGCTCATGTGCAGGAAGATAAGGCGGTAGTAGCTGGGCCACTACAAGCTCCAGGTTGGGTAGAACCAACGCTTGCCAAATTATTAAACATAACTCCTGACAAAATCGAAATTCAGATGACCCGCATGGGTGGTGGTTTTGGTCGTAGAGCGTATGGTTCGTATGTGTATGAAGCCGCCCGTATCTCTCAAAAACTAAAAGCACCTGTAAAATTGATTTATACCCGTGAGGACGATATGACTTACGGAATTTATCGCCCAATGTACACAGCTACTTATAGAGCTGCCTTGGATGCAAACAAAAACCTGATTGGTTTTCATGTAAAAGGTGGAGGTATTCCAGAAAACCCAGTGCATGCCAATCGTTTCCCTGCAGGTGCGGTTGACAATTATTTGGCCGAAGGTTGGGAGATACCATCAAACATTACTATTGGTGCATTTAGAGCTCCACGTTCTAACTTCAATGCCGCAGCTGAGCAATCTTTCTTAGATGAAGTAGCCGAAGCAATGGGCAAAGACCCAATCGCTTTCCGTCTTAATTTGTTGAAACGTGCCAAAGAAAATCCAGTTGGCAAAAATAATGATTATGATGCAAGTCGATATATTGGTGTATTAGAATT
>CAYUFZ010000294.1:1005-3637 GCA_964444025.1 uncultured Emticicia sp. | reverse complement strand
TTTCCAGATACCCCACTAAGAACTTTCCCACCATTCGCCTCGATTTTTTGTTCGAGAGCATCCCTTTCGAAATGCTCAAAAGTACCCGTATATAAAAAAGTTTTTCCTGATAATTTATCCCCTTCAAACTCTTTCACCTCATCTGCAGCAGCAAGTTGCAAGCCAGCAATTTTTAGTTTTTCAATCAATTGTCTATTTTCTTGGCTTTGAAAATATTCGACAATACTTTGAGCAATTTTATCTCCAATTTCTGGGGCAGTTCTCAAAGTTTCAAAGTCTGCTTCGATAATTTTAACTATATTTTTGAAGAAATTTGCCAATTTTTCTGCTACCGTTGCTCCAACATAACGAATACCAATGCCAAACAAAACTTGTTTAAATGGTATTTTTTTTGATTTTTCAATACCATCAAGGATATTTTGAACAGTTTTCTCTTTAAAACCAACTTTTCTGACTTTCCCCGTCAGCTCATCGCTTGTGATTTTTTCCAAACCAAATAATTTCTCATACGTGAGTTCATATAAATCTGGAATCGAACGAACCAAACCTTTGTCGTAAAGCAATTCTATTTTTCCTTCGCCCAAGCTTTCAATATTCATTGCTTTTCGATGAATAAAATGCTCAATTTTACCACGAATTTGCGGTGGACACCCTTTTTCATTTGGACAATAATGATTGGCTTCCCCCTCTTTTCGAACCAAAGCTGTATCACATTCTGGACAAAATATAGGATAAATGATTTTATCAAGTTTGAACAAGCTCCTTTTAGAGACATCTACACCTGTAACTTTAGGGATAATTTCGCCACCTTTTTCTACAAAAACGGTATCGCCAATGTGTAAATCCAGTCGTTCGATTTCATTGGCATTGTGTAAAGAAGCCCTTTTGACAGTAGTACCCGACAAATGAATACCCTTTCCATTGAGCTTTTCATTATCCAATTCTGCCACAGGCGTAATGGCACCCGTTCGACCTACTTGATAAATAACATTTTTGAGAATGGCGGGCTTAGATTCAGCCTTATACTTGAATGCAATGGCCCAACGAGGGCTTTTTGCCGTAAAACCTAACTCTTGGCGTTGGGCAAAAGAGTTCAGTTTGATTACAATTCCATCCGTAGCCAAAGGCAAAGAAAACCGTTTTTCCTCCCAAAGATTGATATAAGCAAAGACTTCCTGAATCGTCGAACATTTTGCCCAAGTAGGAGAGACATTAAATCCCATCTGCTTGAGTGCCATTAAACTTTCTTCGTGGGTATCGAATACTTCCTTATCCGACAAAAACTGATAAACATAAGCATCCAGACCACGGCGAGCCACCTCTGCCGAATCTTGCAATTTGAAACTACCCGATGCGGCATTTCGTGCATTGGCATACAGCTCTTCTCCAGCAGCCTCGGCATCTATGTTCATTTTTTCAAAAGCCTGAAAAGACAAAAAACCCTCCCCTCTGACCTCAAAATTTTGAAGAGATGGTACTTGATTAACCCTCAAAGGTAATGTTTTTATTGTTTTAACATTATTGCTAATATCATCACCTTTCACTCCGTCGCCACGAGTCACCCCACGTACAAAAACCCCATTTTCGTAGGTCATCGACAAAGAAATTCCATCAAATTTTAGCTCACAGATGTATTCATAATCCATTCCATTCAAGCCTTTCCTGACCCTTTCATCGAAATCTATCAACTCTTGTTCGTTGTAAACATTGGAAAGCGACAGCATCGGATACTGATGCACTACCGAAGCAAATTGCTTGGTAATCGCCCCTCCTACCCTTTGCGTAGGAGAATCCGGGAGTTTATGTTCGGGAAATTGTTGTTCTAAAGCCTCCAGTTCTTTCAGCATCCAATCAAACTCTTGGTCTGACACCTCCGAAACATTGTCCATGTAGTAGCGATGATTCAGATAGTTCAATCGGTCAGTTAAAAACTTTATTTTTTCAATAGAATTCATCGGGATATTCATTAATGATACAAAAATGAAAGCCTACTTGATTAGCAGGCTTTCAACAAATTTACGATAAATATTTTTTTTAAAAAAGACTATACTTGCATGATGTCTTTTTCTTTGTCAGCAAACAACTGCTCTGCCTTTTGGATATAAGAATCGGTCATTTTCTGAACCCTTTCCTCTGCTTTTTTCACTTCATCTTCTGCTCCACCATCTTTTTGAATTTTTCTAAGTTCTTCATTCGATTCTTGACGAACTTTTCTGATATTGACACGAGCCACTTCGATTTCATTTTTTGCCTTTTTCACTAAATCACGGCGACGCTCTTCTGTCAATGGCGGAATATTTAGGCGGATGATTTCCCCATCATTGGCAGGCGAAAGCCCAATATTCGAATTGATAATTGCTCTTTCGATATCGCTGATAGATTTTTTTTCAAAAGGTTTGATGGCAATAGTACGAGCATCTGGCGTACTTACCGAAGCCACCTGACTAATCGGTGTAGGCATTCCATAATATTCCACCATAATACCATCGAGCATTTGTGTAGAGGCTCTTCCAGCACGAATTTTAGAAAGTTCAATTTGCGTATGTTTCAAGGCACGCTCCATGGTGTCCTTTGCCATATCCAGTACTAATTCTATCTCTTCCATTTTTTTTAATAATTCGGACAAAAATCT
>CAYUFZ010000294.1:0-995 GCA_964444025.1 uncultured Emticicia sp. | reverse complement strand
AAGGATGTATAAAAAATTCAAAATTATTCTCCAACCAAAGTACCCACCGACTCTCCTCTGACCACTTTCATCAGATTTCCAGGTACATTCATATCAAATACAATAATCGGCATTTTATTTTCTTTGCAAAGAGCAAAAGCAGTTAAATCCATCACTTTTAAGTTTTTGTTGATGGCTTCATCATAGCTGATATGGTCGTATTTGGTTGCAGTTGCATCTTTTTTAGGGTCTGCCGTATAAACCCCATCAATGCTTGTCCCTTTCATCAAGACATCTACTCCTAGCTCATTGGCACGTAATGCCCCACCCGAATCAGTCGAAAAATAAGGATTACCTGTGCCAGCACCCAAAATAACTATCCTACCTTTTTCTAAATGACGAATAGCTCGACGACGAATAAATGGCTCGGCAACTTGTTCCATTTTAATAGCCGACATCAAACGAGTAATCAAACCTACTTTCTCCAAGGAACTTTGAATAGCCATTCCATTGATAACTGTTGCAATCATGCCCATATAATCCCCTTGCTCTCTATCTATTCCAGAATTTTGGCTGGCACCACGAAAAATATTCCCACCACCAATCACAATAGCAACTTGACAGCCTATATCTACCACAGATTTGATTTCTTTGGCATATTGCGAAAGGATATCGGAATTAATAATTTGGCTTTTATCGCCACCATTGAGTGCTTCACCACTTAATTTGAGGAGGATTCTTTTATATTTTAGTTCAGACATTGATGTACATTTTAGGGCAAAGTTAGGTTTAAAATTTGATTTGTAAAAATTCAGTCTCGAAAATTGTATTACTTTCCTTTGTCTTTGCAAAAGAATGAATAGAATTTCAAAAAAACATACTTTTTTTTGTCTTAGCCAAACCTACTTCCCACTTTTATTGTTAAACCAAAAACCTTATTCAAATGTCAAATCTACAAAGAGTAGCATTCATCACAGGCGGGACAAAGGGAATCGGGCTCGGTGTCGCCGAAGTAC
>CAYUFZ010000293.1:0-3660 GCA_964444025.1 uncultured Emticicia sp. | reverse complement strand
AAAAACGGACGTACAAATATTGGTGGATATGCAGATTTAAGTGCGGATCTTACAAAAGATTTCCTAATCAATCTGACTGGTCGTTATGAAAATTATTCATCATTTGGCGATGCTTTTGTTTGGAAGGCTTCTTCGAGATACAAATTTGCCGATGACAAAGTAACCGTGCGTGGTTCGGTATCGACAGGCTTTAGAGCACCTTCGTTGCACCAAGTTAATTTGCAATTGGCACAAGCTTCTTTCTTGCCGGGTGGAGCTATCCAATTGGAAGGTATCTTGAACGGAGCTTCTGCTGCTACAAGAGCCTTGGGTGTGGATAAATTGAAGGCAGAAAAATCGACCAACGTTACTTTTGGTTTGGGTTTAAATCCTACTAAAAACCTAAACATTACCTTAGATTATTACAATATCAAAGTAGTGGATAGAATCGTTTTAAGCTCTAAAATTGGTGGAACAGAAGCAGGAAATACACCTTTGGATAAAGCATTGGCTTTGGGCGGTGTGAAGCGTTTGAGCTTCTTCACGAATGGAATTGATACCCGTACCTCTGGATTAGATTTTGTAGCAAATTATAGAAATATTGCTTTGGGCGAAGGTAAATTAGGCGTTAATTTAGCTGCAAACTATACTATTTACAATGAATTGATTGGTGGATTGGCTGCTGTAAAAACTCCTACGATTATCAAAAATGCAGGCTACTCAATTTTTGATGCGACTCAACAGGCATTGCTTTTGTCGTCAAGACCAAAATATAAAGCAATTTTAGGATTGGATTATGAAATTGGAAAAGTACAATTCAATTTGAATAATACTTTATTTGGAAAAACAGTATTCCACCAAGATGGAATAGATGCCAACTTGAATACTGAATTTATCCCTAAAGTTTTGACAGATTTAGGAACGACAATCAATTTTACCAAAAAGATTTCTTGGATGATTAACATCAATAATATATTCAATATCACTCCAAAGTGGAAGTTGGTTGCATTGAACTCGCAAGGGGAGGCATTATTGAAAGATGCGGATGCCGTATGGGCTCAAAAGAACTTATTGACTTTCAATGGTCGTTATTCGATGGTAACGTACGATGGCTCTCATTTTAGCCAATTAGGAACGACATTCTCGACGAGCTTGCAATTTAAGTTCTAATTTTTGAATTTGATTGCCTAAAATGCCTTCTGAATTTTGAGCCAAACACTCATTTTTAGAAGGTATTTTTTGTTTTCAGAGCATATAAGAGTTTTGAAGATTAAAATAATCAACAAAAAACCTGTAAGGGGGGATTGTTGTAGAAAAACAGCCCCAAAAATAATTCGAGCTTGTGACAAAAAATACGCCATTAGTCAAAAAAAACCTTCAATCTTTCCTTTTATTGCTACACACAGAGTCTTTTAACCAAAAATGATTGGATAATTTGGATATTTGAAAATAAATATTTTTTTTTGTTAAAATTTTTCCAAAAATAAATGAAACTCCTACTAGTGTTTGCTGATAAGATTCAGTCTTCTTCAAAACAATTTGTTCAGTTGAGCTACAAGGTTTAACCATTCATTTAGAAAGAAAAATAATTAGATACCAATTGAAATTTATTTCTGCTGGAATGCCAAAATAAACGCAGTTTTTTCAGAAATGGCTGTAAGCGGTCAATACAATTTTGATTGAATAACAAAAGTGTATTTTATTTATTTTTAATTTATTAACATATCCCAAGATGAAAAAAATAGTTTTAAGCTGTTTAATTATTTTTGTTTTTGCTTGTAAGGGCGAAAAAGGAGAGGTGGGTCCTAAGGGGCTAAAAGGGCCTACTGGAGATACTGGTATTGCTGGGCAAAACGGTCCGCAAGGTGCCAAAGGCGATACGGGGCTTACTGGTGGTATTGGTCCACAAGGTGCAAAAGGCAATACAGGGCCTGCGGGGTCATTTAACGGGTATAATACTGGTTGGCAAGCTTCCAATTGGGTATTGACATCGGATGCGACAAGCAATGGAAAACGAACACTTTCGTATTCATTTGTGTATCAAAATGAAAAGATTACAGAGGCAATGCTCAACAAAAGTATCTATCAGGTATTTGCAAGTTCTACCACAAAAAAAGTTAATGTTTTATTATCTTCAATAGAATTGGAGTATAGAAAAATTGGTTCTCAAACTTACTATATCAATATGCAGCCATCTGTTGGAAAAATTATTTTCAATATTAGGTCTTCTCCGACAGGTTCTCCCACAGAAAGTGCCAATGCTATACGAGACAGCCTAACGAATGATAATATCAAAATTAACTTTGCTTCAATATTCTAATCTTTATATCGTATAAATATGAGACGTCTATATATATTATTTTTGTTTTTAGCACTATTATCTGGTGCATGTAAAAAAGGACCGGCAGGCGATATTGGTCCGGCAGGTGCAAAAGGAGCAACTGGAGATGCGGGTGCTAATAATTCGACAGTGGGTGCAAAAGGAGATACTGGTCCAACCGGTGATGCGGGTCCGGCAGGTGCAAAAGGAGCAACTGGTCCGACAGGGGATACAGGTGTAGCAAATTTGATTATTTCAGATTGGAAAAAGCTGGTATGGAAATACCAAAACACAGATGGGGTTTCAAATTTTTACATAGGAGAGGTAGATATGCCCGAAATTACCCAAAGCGTGATAGATAAAGGTTTGGCTATCACTTATTTGCGAATCAATTCTACTACTTCAACAACGGCGATATTCCCACAAGGGATGACCAGTACTATTTCGACGGGTTCGGGAAGCTATAAACTACGAAACAATGGCTACAAAGTAGGAAAAGCATTGGTTTTATATGTAGATAATAGTGGTACAGAACAAAATTCTGTTGTTAATACCTTATCTGATTTAAGCACAGAATTTAGGGTGAGTATCATAAAATAATCGCTTGATATATTGATGAAAATTTAATAAAATACAAGAAACAATGAAAAAAATCATATATATACTAATTGCATATTCAATTTTTGCTTGTACTGGGGAAAAAGGTGATATTGGTCCGGCAGGAGATACGGGAGATAAAGGAGCTACGGGAGCTGCGGGACAAGTAGGAGCAAAAGGAGCTACGGGAGATAAAGGGGCTACGGGTGCTTCGGGTCCTGTTGGGGCAACAGGAGATAAAGGAGTAACCCCCTCCGTGAATGTATCGTTTTCAGATTGGATTAATTTAGATACATGGGTGAAGTTTTCATCTGAACCTTTGTTCTATAACTCATTTAAAACATCGCAATCAATAGCACTATCGTTTCTTCCAAGTACGGATAGATTATCAATTTCACCTTTTTCAACTTTAAGTACTTATGTGGTTTCAAAATCTTCAACCAACGAAGTGACAGGGACGCTCTACGTATTTTATAGTTTGGTACATCCCACCACAAAAGAGCAAGTAATTTTTAATGAATATTATAGAGATAGTGGATTAGATATTTCTGATAGTAGTTATGCTGGTCTTTTCTATACGGATTCAAATTTGAACACCATTCCTAAGTTTTTACAAATTCTATACTTAGATTTTTCTAAAAATAAATATGCTGCAACAGAGAATTTTCCAACTATTCTTAAAAATATGAATGCAAAAATTAGGTTTATTTATATTCCTGTTGGATTACCTGCTAAAAATGGTAGAGCAGTGGGAGCTAAGATTT
>CAYUFZ010000292.1:0-3662 GCA_964444025.1 uncultured Emticicia sp. | reverse complement strand
AAGTCTATGGAAGAAGAAATTGTAGAAGTAGAAGTACGTTACTCCGAAAAAGAAAAATACCTTGTCTTCGATCAAGAGTTTATGCCTCATATAGACTCTATGTACAATTTTGCGTTTAAATTGACGAACGACGAGGATGATGCCAACGATTTAGTACAAGATACTTATCTAAAGGCTTTCAGATTTATCAATTCATTTGAGCGGGGAACTAATGCCAAGGCTTGGCTATTCAGAATACTGAAAAACAGCTTCATAAACGATTATAGAAGAAAAAGTAGAGAACCATCGAAAGTAGATTATCAAGATGTAGAAACAACCTACAACTCGACCGAGGATGCAGAAACGGAAGCCACAACAGACCTCAGAACAGAGACTGTTCAGGATATGATTGGGGATGAAGTGGCAAATGCTCTGAATAGTTTGCCGGTAGATTTTAAGACAGTGATTATTTTGTGTGATATCGAAGGATTTACGTACGAAGAAATGGCAAAAATCTTAGATATTCCGATAGGTACTGTACGCTCAAGATTGCACCGGGCAAGGAATTTATTGAAAGAAAAACTTAAAACTTATGCCGAGTCATTGGGCTATAAAGAAAATAATCTCAACGAAGAAGAAGAGGATATTGGATAATTCGACACAAATGAACGTTTTTATTTGAAGTGTTGTTATGAAAATACTTTGACAAAATAAACCAAAAAATGAGTGAATTTTGGTCAGAATGAAAGAATAAGAAATTAATTATAGCTATTAAATATTGAATCGGATGAAGTCTAAGTGTGAAAATCATCAGAATTGTATGAAGATGATACAGGCTGTGCTTGATGGCTCGGCTACTGAGGAGGAAATGGATCACTTTAAGAAAAATATTGACGTTTGCTTGCCTTGCATAGAGTTTTATGAGCTGGAAAAAAGTGTCAAAAATGCGATGCAACAAAAAGTAGAAAAAAAGTGTTGCCCCCAATCTATTATAGTGGACATCAAATCAAAAATTGGATTTACTGTGCTAATTTTAGGTTTATTGCTTGTCAAAATTAAATTGCTTCATTTGATATTTAATTCATAAAAAATATAAAATTAAGTCAGAAAGCCATCAAATATTACGGTTTGATGGCTTTCTCATAAATAATCCTTCAAAAGATAAATCAAATATAGAATATGAATGGGAAAGCAATTATTTTTTGTGCTCCTTCTGGTTCAGGAAAAACAACCATAGTCAAGCATTTATTAGAGAAATATCAAAACTTAGGATTTTCAATCTCGGCTTGTACAAGAGATAAGCGAGGAAGAAATGAAGAAAATGGAAAAGATTATTATTTTCTCGATATTCATGATTTCAAAGAAAGAATAGATAGAAATGAATTTGTTGAGTGGGAGGAGGTCTATGCTGGGGCTTATTATGGTACGCTCAAAACAGAAATAGAAAGATTGTGGTCGCAAGGAAAAAATGTAATATTCGATGTGGATGTGAAGGGAGGACTGAATCTGAAAGAATATTTTAAAGATAATGCTTTGGCAATATATGTGAAAGTGCCGTCAATGGAAGAATTGGAAAGAAGGTTGAGGGCGAGGGGTACAGAAGATGAGGATAGTATTTCGAGGAGAATTTATAAAATGAAATTTGAAATGGAGTTTCAGTCAAAGTTTGATGTCATTTTGTTGAATGATTCTTTGGATGAGGCGTTCGACAAAGCCGATGAACTCTATGAACAATTTATCAATGATAAACTAAGTATTCATCAGAAACCCTTGGAAGTGTGAAAATAGGACTATTTTTTGGCTCGTTTAATCCAATCCACATTGGGCATTTGATTATTGCCAATACGATGGCTTATACCACTGATTTGGACCAAGTATGGCTGATAGTATCTCCACAAAATCCATTTAAAAAAAATAAAAGTCTATTGCATGAATTTGATAGGCTAACGATGGTAGAGCGGGCGGTGGCAGATAACTATAAATTAAAAGCATCGGATGTAGAGTTTTCAATGCCCAAACCAAGTTATACGATAGACACCCTGACAAAATTGAGTGAGAAATATCCGACGCATGAATTCAAATTAATCATGGGTGAAGATAATCTAGGACAATTTGAAAATTGGAAAAATTATGATAAAATTTTAGAATATTACGAATTGTATGTCTATCCAAGACCAAATTCTGGCATACACGCATATCGTGGGCATTCTAAAGTGAAATTCATCGAAGCACCGTTGCTGGATATTTCGGCTACATATATCCGAAATGCCATCAAGGAAGGTAAGCCTATTCGATACATGGTTTCGGAAGATGTCGAAGCTTATATAAGAATCAAGAAATTTTATCAATAATCAAAAAAATATTGATTGAAAAAGTATAACAAAGGCAGATGATTGAAAAATGAAGAAATTAAAAAATTAATAATTTTAAGGTAAAAATTGTCAATTTAAAATATTTACCGTAATTTTGTTCGGCAAATAAGAAAACGAAATTATTTGTTATGTTAGACTCCTCAAAGTTGCTTTACGAAGCTCTCACTTACGACGATGTATTGCTCGTCCCGGCTTATTCCGAAGTTCTCCCAAGAGATACACAAACCAAAACTTTTTTGACAAAAAAAATTCAGCTGAATATTCCTTTGATATCTGCAGCAATGGATACTGTCACAGAATATGAAATGGCTGTGGCTATGGCTCAAGAGGGAGGAATTGGTTTTATCCACAAAAACATGACTATCCAACAGCAAGCTGAGCAAGTAAAAAAGGTAAAACGTTCTGAAAATGGAATGATAATTGACCCGATTACTTTGCCAGAAAGTGCAACTGTCGGAGATGCAGTAAGATTAATGAAAGAATTTGGGATTGGCGGTATTCCGATAGTTGATGAAAATCAAAAACTAAAAGGAATTATCACCAATAGAGATTTACGTTTCCAAACAGATTTCACAAGACCCGTATCCGAAATCATGACCAAAGAGAACCTAATCGTTGGGAATGAAAAGATGGGACTTTCTGGGGCAGAAGACATACTGAAAAATTATAAAATAGAAAAATTACCTATCGTCGATAAAGATTATAAAATTATTGGGCTGATTACGCATAGGGATATTTTGAAAAAAAGAGATAGACCCAATGCCGCCAAAGATGAATTGGGAAGATTAATCGTTGGAGCAGCAGTTGGAGTAACTCCTGATATTGAAGCAAGGGTGGAAGCATTAATCAAAGCAGGGGTAGATGTGGTTAGTATTGATACGGCACATGGGCATTCTAAAGGTGTAATTGATACCTTGAAAAAAATCAAGGGGGCGTTCCCTAATACAGAAGTAATCGTAGGAAATATTGCGACGGAGGAGGCTGCCGAGGATTTGGCAAAAGCTGGAGCTGATGCGATTAAGGTTGGAGTAGGGCCAGGAAGTATCTGTACGACGCGTATCATTGCAGGCATAGGAATGCCTCAGCTTTCGGCAGTGGCAGATTCTGCGAGGGCTGCCTCAAAGTATGGTGTGCCGGTTATTGCAGATGGAGGCATTCGTTTTTCTGGAGATATTGTGAAGGCGATAGCGGCAGGGGCAAGTACGATTATGATTGGTTCGTTATTGGCAGGAACAGAAGAGGCTCCTGGCGAAATGGTAATATATGAAGGTAGGAAATTCAAAACATACCGTGGTATGGGGTCGGTAGAGG
>CAYUFZ010000291.1:1955-3687 GCA_964444025.1 uncultured Emticicia sp. | reverse complement strand
GGCGAATGCAGCCGAGGGTTGAGGATTTGGGTCGCATAAATTAAACCAATAACTTCCATTGAAAACTTCTGTACACTTCGTAGTTTTATTGTATATAGTGTATCCCTCTGCAGGATTGACAATAGCATCTCTTTGTTGGGTTGTAATACCCGTAATACTGATACCACTAGCATTTCCTGTAACTTGAATATTAGTATTTGACCCACCGGGTAAAATAGTGGTGGATTGAGCGAAAGAATAATGTTGTAAAAGAATTAAAAAAAAGAGGAAGATTAGCCGAATGATTGATGTCTTTTTGGGTTTTTGCTGGGTATTTTTCATGCCTAAAGAATGTTTAAAATAAGGCAAATTTTAAACATTCTTTTATAAGAGTCAATACTTGGTGAAATATATTATCTAACGGTCAATTTTCGGTATTTTTTATTAAAAAAATTATAAAATACATGAAAAATATTATATTTTAAAAAATAAGATTAATCATTATCATTTAGGCTAAAAGAAATTTCTCGATGAAATGATAAATAAAGTCTATTTTGGGAACATACCCTCCTAATTTTTACGAGAATATGTCCCAAAAATAGACTTTATTTATCGCTCAAAGCTCAATCTTTTTCCCAATACCGAATCATCCACTTTGCCATTGGCATAGGCAATATGTCCAGAAACTATCGTATGGGATATTTTAGAACCGAAAATCGTCCCTTCAAATGGAGACCAAGCACATTTTGATAGTAAATTCTCTTTATTTACCAAAGTAGTATCGTTCAAATCAACCAAGACCATGTCTGCCCAATAACCCTCTCGGATATAGCCTCGTTTTTCTATTTGAAAACAATCTGCCACCGAATGAGCCATTTTTTGTGCAATTTTTTCCAAACTTATCTTCCCTTGTTGGTAAAACTCCAACATCACCAATAAAGCATGCTGCACCAAAGGTAAACCTGATGGAGCTTGCCAATAGTTTTGTTGTTTTTCTTCCCAAGTATGCGGAGCGTGGTCGGTAGCAATGACATCAAAATGGTCGTCTAAAAGTGCCTGAAAAAGCCTCTCCCGATGGCCGTGTTTAATGGCCGGATTACATTTTATTTGGTTGCCCAATCGCTGATAATCATCGGCATCAAACCAAAGATGATGCACACAAACCTCCGAAGTAATGTGTTTGGGCTTGTTTTTATTAAACAATCCCCCTTCAAAAAGCTCAATTTCATCGGCTGTTGAAATATGAAGGATATGCAAACGAGTCTGATGCTTTTTAGCCAAATTGACAGCCATCTGTGAAGACAAATAACAAGCTTCTTCATTTCGGATCAGAGGGTGTACCTCTGCCCCCCAGCCTGTTTGAGGCTCCTTGGCTTTGTAAAGCTCGATATTTTTGCGAATAGTTGCCTCGTCTTCGCAATGAGTTGCAATAAGCGAGGGAAAATTAGAAAAAATCTTTTCCAATACTTGGGCATTATCCACCAACATATTTCCGGTAGAGCTTCCCATAAATATTTTCAATCCACAGATATTTTTGATGTCCGTTCGCATGGCTTCCTCATAATTATCATTAGAAGCCCCCATAAAAAACGAATAATTCGCCACAGAGCTATTCGCTGCGATGCTATACTTATCTTCCAGTAAAGACTGCGACAAAGCATTCGGGACGGTATTTGGCATTTCCATAAAACTGGTCGTTCCTCCTGCTACCGCCGCTCTTGCTTCTGTGGCGATGCTTGCTTTGTGTGTCAGC
>CAYUFZ010000291.1:0-1945 GCA_964444025.1 uncultured Emticicia sp. | reverse complement strand
ATTTCGCCTTTATGTGTTAATCCGGGTTCTCTAAAATGCACTTGGTCGTCAATGACACCAGGCAATAAATATTTTCCGGTGGCATCGATGACTTTTTTAGTCTTCAAATGCGACAAATTCGAACCTATTTGTTCGATTAGACCATCTTTGATAAAAATATCTGCAGGAGTAATCTTGCCCTCGTTGACCACCAAGGCATTCAGTATCAATAATGTATTCGACATATTTTAGGATTTTAGTTGTGCAAATTCTTTTGCAAAATAACTTAGAATAATTTTAGCTCCAGCTCTTTTAATGCTCAAAAGCATTTCCAACATTGCTTTTTCTCCATCCAACCAGCCATTCTGAGCAGCCGCTTTTATCATGGCATATTCGCCAGATACATTATAAGCCGCAATTGGCAAGTTGAAATTCTCCGCCATTGTTTTGATGACATCTAAATAAGCAAAAGCCGGCTTCACCATCAGAAAATCCGCCCCTTCCATTACATCTAATTCCCCTTCGATGATTGCTTCTTTTACATTGGCAGGATTCATTTGGTATGTTTTTTTATCTCCAAATTTCGGAGCAGAATCCAAGGCATCACGAAAAGGGCCATAAAAAGCACTGGCATATTTCACCGAATAAGACATGATGCTGACATTCTCAAACCCCTCATCATCCAACAATTCTCGGATATATTGCACCCTTCCGTCCATCATATCCGATGGTCCAATGATATCCGCACCCGCTCTGGCTTGTGCCACAGCCATTTTGCCTAAAATTGCCAAAGTTTCATCGTTTAAAATTTGCCCGTTTTCTACCAAACCATCATGCCCATCGCTACTGTACGGATCCATTGCCACATCGGTCATCAATGCCAAATCTGGAAATTTATTTTTAATTTCATTCAAAGCCCTTAGATACAAAGTATCAGATTGATAACTTTCCGAAGCGTATTTATCTTTTTTAGACTCCGGATAATTCGGAAACAAACATATCGATCGAATGCCCAAATCCCTTACCTCTTTGATTTCCTCCAATAAAGTATCCAAAGAAAAGCGATAAATATTAGGCATAGATTTGATTTCACTTTTGATTCCTGAGCCTTCCATGACAAACATCGGAAAGATAAAATCATTTACAGAAAGGCTGGTTTCTTGCACCAAATCACGGATGGCAGCACTCTTTCTGTTTCTTCGTGGGCGATTGATGAGCATATTTTATTGTATTTAAGATTTGAATAATTGCAAAATTTTACAAATTTCGTGAAGAAAATGCTATTTATCGAAAGCTTTCAAGGATATATTTCAAAACCGATAACCTCTCAAAAATTCTTCTATTCCCATTTTTTTCTTTCCTTCCATCTGTAACTCCTTAATAGAAAGCCATTTGTCGGATGTTTTGAACAATAAATAGGTTTTGCCGTCAGTCGAAGTTGTTGCATCAGAGGCGGATTCATGCTTTTCGACGATTTCTGTTTTATAAATTTTACAAACTTTGTCATTTAACAAAGTCCAAGCCGCAGGATAAGGAGATAAGCCCCTGACAAAATTATGAATTTTTTCCGCCTCCAACTGCCAATTGATTTGACAAGTTTCTTTGAATATTTTAGGAGCAGCTTTCAAGGGTTCGTCCATCACCTGTGGGATTTGGGGGTAATCTCCGATTTCGATGGCATTCACGGTTTTGACGACCAACTCCGCCCCTAGATTCATTAATTTATCATGAACCGTTCCGGCATTATCTTCTGGCAAAATATCGATTTTTTCTTTGTAAATAATATTTCCGGTATCAATCTCTTGCCTGATAAAAAAAGTAGTCACCCCTGTTTCGGTATCGCCATTGATAATTGCCCAATTGATAGGAGCCGCCCCACGGTATTGTGGCAATAAAGAGCCGTGCAGGTTAAATGTTCCTAATCGAGGCATATTCCACACAATTTCTGGCAACATTCTAAAGGCAA
>CAYUFZ010000290.1:0-3731 GCA_964444025.1 uncultured Emticicia sp. | reverse complement strand
TGGCATTATAATCACATGATGGACCCTCAGACAATGTCACCAGGTTCGATTATGCCAACTTATCCATGGTTGCTTTCGGATAAATATAATAAAAATCAGCTCCCTAAAAAGGTAAGTTTGATGAGAAAATTAGGCGTACCTTATCCAGAAGGATTTGAAGATCAAGCTATTGCAGATGCAGAAAAACAAGCAGAAGGCATCGTGAAATCTTTGGCTGATGCTCAAATTACAACAAAATCTGATAGAGAAATCATTGCTTTGATTGCTTATCTTCAACGATTAGGAACAGATATCAAAAAAGAGCAAACCGCAATTAAATAATTATTTGATTCATTCATAACCATAGCCTGCCAAAACAGGCTATGGCAAAACAAAGAAAAAAATGTTTAGAAATATCTTATCCAATATCGAAGGCATTTCAGTTTATCCTATCTTTTCCTTGGTTGTATTTGTACTTTTTTTCACTTCTTTAGCCATTTGGGTATGGAAAGCAGATAAAAATTATATTTCTCACATGGAGAAGTTACCATTCGATAGCGAAAACTGAGCAACGAATAACCTAATTCAAAAATTTTAAACATAAAAAAACTATAAATCAATGAATCTATCATCATTCAAATCCGGAGATGAGCTGATATTATTCTTAGTGGCGTTGCTTTTATTGGTTTTTGCCATCATTATTCTATTTGTGATTTTAGGGATTTTTAGAACCCTGAAACACATCGAGGCAAAACAAAAAGGTCAAATCGCAGAGGAGTTCAGTTTTAACTCATGGTGGAAAAGCCTCACTGGTGCAGTACCTCTTGAAAAAGAAGAAGTTATCCTTCTTGACCACAATTACGATGGAATTAAAGAATTAGACAACCACTTGCCACCTTGGTGGAAGTACCTTTTCTATGCTACAATTGTTTTCTCAATATTTTATATGTTGGATTACCACGTTTGGTCAACTAGTCCACTACAAATCGATGAATATGAACAAGAGGTATCAAAAGCTCAGAAAGAAATTGAAGAGTTTCAGGCTAAAAATGCCAATAGCATCGATGAAACTAATGTAAAAATATTAACGAAAGACGCAAAAGTAGTTGCCAATGGAAAAGAAATTTTCATAGGAAAATGTGTCGCTTGCCATGGTGCTTTGGGAGAAGGGGGCGTTGGACCAAATTTGACTGATGAATACTGGATTCATGGAGGTAGTATCAATGAAGTATTCAAAACCATCAAAAATGGTGTGCCAGAAAAAGGTATGATTTCGTGGAAAGCTACTTTAAAACCAAATGAAATTCAGGATGTAAGTAACTATATCTTATCTATTGCAGGCACTAATCCTCCTAATGCAAAAGAGCCTCAAGGAGAAAAAACAGGGGCAGTCGCTGCTGACTCAACTGCCAGCAAATAATCAACAAACCAACAAATCCATCTTCGGCATAAAAACCGAAGATGGTCATTTCGATATGAGTACTATAAATCCAAATATTTCGGGCATATATGATGAAGAATACAGAGATACCATTGCCACAGTAGATGCCAATGGCAAAAGAGTATGGCTTCATCCCAAAAAACCCAAAGGAAATCTCCATAACAAAAGAATTTGGGCAACTTTTATTTTTTTACTGATATTTTTTTCAGTTCCATTCATCAAAATCAATGGACAACCTCTGTTGATGATGAATATTTTTGACAGAAAGTTTGTCATTTTTGGCCAAGCATTTTTCCCTCAAGATTTTGTTCTTTTTGGGATTGGCATGATTACTTTTTTTGTATTTGTGATATTATTTACAGTAGTTTTAGAAAAATTGAATATTGGATTGAAGGGGATGCGAGACAACAGCATAAATTAGATAGTAGTCCATGGACTGCTGATAAAATCAGGAAGAAGACTCTCAAACATTTTATATACATACTATTTTCGGTAATAATTGCCCATTTCACCATGGCTTATATCATCGGAATTGAGCAAACCATTAAAATTGTAAGTATTTCACCCAAAGAACATTTGTCTGGATTTATCGGCATTTTGGTATTTACAGGGCTTTTTTACTTTGTTTTTACCCGTTTAAGAGAGCAAGTTTGTATTGCAATTTGTCCTTATGGCAGATTGCAAGGGGTTTTGGTCGGACGTAATACAATGGGTATTATGTATGATTTTATCAGAGGTGAACCTCGGGGTAAAATTAACAAAATGCCAGAAAATAGTCATTCCGAAAACAAACATGGCGACTGTATAGATTGTGCATTGTGTGTACAAGTGTGTCCAACAGGTATTGATATTCGAAATGGTACGCAATTGGAATGTATCAATTGTACGGCTTGTATTGATGCTTGTGACGAAGTAATGGACAAAATTCACAAACCAAAAGGGCTAATCAAATATGCCTCGGTAGAAAGCGTCGAAAAACAAGTCCCATTCAAGATGTCGCCAAGAGCATACGCCTATTCTGTGGTTTTATTACTCTTGATTGGGGTGGAAGCATTTTTGGTTTTGAGCAGGTCAAAGGTAGAAACAACCATCATGCGAGTACCTGGACAGCTCTATCAGGTTCAAAAAAATGGCTTAATTAGCAATTTATATAATGTTCAGTTTGTCAATAAAACATCCGAACCAATCGACCTAACACTCAAGGTTCAGAATAATATAGGGGCTATTCGCCTACAAGGCAGCCAAATACATCTTCCGATGCAAGGACGAGCCGACGCTGTTTTCTTCTTAGATATTCCAAAGAATAAAGTTACTGAGATGAAAACACCTATAAAAATAGAAGTTTATAATAAAACCGAACTGGTTGAAACAGTGAAAACGAATTTCTTAGGGCCTATTCAATAATTAAACCAAATAAAAATATGAATTGGGGGAAAAAAATAGCAATCGCTTACCTTGGCTTTGTCGGATTTATGGGATTTTTGGTTTGGAAATGTCTCCAACAAAAAGATATTCATTTGGTAAGTCCAGATTATTATCAAAAAGAGATTGCCTATCAACAAAATATCGACCAGATGAATAATACCAATGAGCTTTCGAGCGACTTGGGATTTGCGTACAATGCCGAAAGCAAGCATATTCAGTTACAATTTCCGAAAGAGTCGATGGGGGCTTCTGGAACAATTAACTTTTATAGACCCTCCGATGCAAACAAGGATTTTGCGGTAAGCCTAAACTTAACAGATTCATCCTCCGTTGATATCCCTGTCAGTCAGATAAGTAAAGGGCTTTGGGTAATTAAAGTTTCATGGAGCAAAAACGGCAAAAATTATTACAAAGAAGAAAAAATGGTGCTTTAAAAGATGTGGTACACAGCATTTATCATGGGATTGGTTGGTAGTTTACACTGCATTGGAATGTGTGGGCCAATCGCTTTGCTTGTTCCAGCCGATAATTCTAAAAAAGCAAAATTTATTTTAGGCAAATTAGTATATAATCTTGGGAGGATTTCGACTTACGTTTTTTTAGGTAGCATCATTGGCTATATCGGTGAAAGTATGGGCTATTTTATCTCTCAAAAATACCTCTCCGCTATTATTGGTATCGCATTGATTATCGGGATTATGCTTCCTTCTAAGATTCAAAATAAATTAGGGTTCAATTTTGTTATGTTTCGCATAACCCATTGGTTTAAACATATTTTCTCCAAATTAATGCCCAAAAGAACATGGATGAGTCAATATATTTTTGGGTTGATTAACGGTTTATTGCCATGTGGCATGGTATATGTTGCCCTTAGTGGAGCATTTTT
>CAYUFZ010000289.1:0-3738 GCA_964444025.1 uncultured Emticicia sp. | reverse complement strand
GATAAAACACGCATGGAAACACTCAGCCTCGACCCCAACGCATTCATTCGCCCCTCCCCCTCAGGCTCAAGTTTGGGAGGTGTTGCTAATAAAACCAGAGAAAGTATCCTGCTTTGTGAAGCAGCTGGATTTGAAATTATCTTGGTTGAAACAGTCGGAGTGGGGCAATCCGAAACCATTGTGAAAGAAATGGTTGATTTCTTCTTATTGCTGATGCTTGCTGGAGCAGGCGATGAGCTACAAGGAATCAAAAGAGGCATCATGGAAATGGCAGATGCTTTGGTGATTACAAAATCAGACGGCGACAACCAATCCAATGCCCAAAGAGCCGCCATCGAATACAAAAATGCCCTACATCTTTACCCTTTGAATGAAAATAATTGGCAAGTTCCGGTACTGACCTGCTCGGCATTGAAGCAGACGGGGATATCAGACATTTGGAAATACATGCAAGACTTTGACCATGCCACGAGCCAAAACCAATACAACGAAAAAAACCGACAAAAACAAAATATCAGATGGATGCACGATGCAATCAAGCAAAAAATTGAACAACAATTTTATTCCAACCCTAGCATTCGAGCAGCTTTACCAATGATTGAACAAAAAATTTTGGAGGGAATGATGCTTCCTTTGGCAGCTGCAAAAAATTTATTGAATATAAATCAAACGAAAGCAAGCTAAATTTTGCAGTTTTTAAAAAATATAGCTTATTTTATTAAAAAAACCTTAATTTTGTACCCATCAAATCAATGAAAGTATTGAATCCACTATTATTCATCAATACAAATATCAATTAAATGGTATTATCTTAAAACCAATCAAACAAATATGTTTTGGTACAACGTTTCAAAAATAATTCTTAAAAACAGAAAAATTTGGCTCTCCATTATTCTGTTTACGACAGCTATCATGGGGTATTTAGCTTCTCGAATCACGATGTCATACGAAATGGCAAGGATTTTACCTATGAGTAGCGAAAACTTCAAAATTTACGAAGACTTCAAAAAGAGGTTCGGTGAAGATGGAAATATCATGGTCATTGCCATCGAAACCAATCGAATGTATGAGCTGCAAACATTTAATGAATGGTATGATTTAAGTAAAAAAATTAAAAATATTGAAGGAATAAAAAATGTATTATCCAATACAAATTTATTTGGCATTGAGAAAGACGATAGTTTAAAACTTTTTAAGTTTCCGCCTTTGGTTCCTCAAAAACCTAATACACAAGCCGAGGTAGATAGCATTCAGGCCAGAATAGCCCGAATGCCTTTTTATAAAGGGCTAATATATAGCGAAGATGAAAAAGCTTTCCTGATGGCTGTTACATTCGACCAAGCCAAATTAAACAGCAAAGGAAGAATCGCAACCTCCAGAGAAATCCAAGCAGCAGCTGAAGAATTTGGAAAGAAAACAAACATTCAAGTTCACTTTTCTGGAATGCCTTTTATTCGTACCAATTTTGTATCGAAGGTATCTTCAGAAATGACTAAATTTATGATTTTGGCATTTTTGGTCACCATTGGCATTCTTTATTTATTCTTTAAATCGCTCAAAACAATATTTTATACAGCATTATTGGTTATTATATCAGTCATTTGGTCTGTCGGATACATTGTACTTTTTGGCTATAAAATAACCATCTTGACGGGGCTTATTCCTCCCTTGATTATTGTGATTGGTATCCCGAATACCATTTTTTTGGTGAATAAATTTCAAGAAGAATTTTTGAAACATCAAGACAAAATGAGGGCATTGTCGGTGGCAATCGAAAAAATAGGAAAAACTACTTTTTTAGCAAACGTAACGACTTCCATTGGTTTTTTTGTATTTTTCTTTACAGGAAGCCCCCTATTGCTTGAGTTTGGCTTGGTGGCGGCGTGTTGTATCATGAGTACTTGGGCTATTTCTTTGATTTTTATTCCAATATTATTGAGTTATTCTTCTGCTCCAAGTTCGAAAAATGTCCGTCACTTAGAAAATAAAGTTATCACCTCCTTCCTTGTATTTGTCAATAAAATCGTCCATAGCAAACGAACCAAATTATACTGGTTCATCAGTATTGTTGTAATCATATTTGGCTATGGTACGCTTCAATTAAAGGCAATTGGCTATGTAGTGGACGATTTACCTTCAAATGACCCAATTTTTGCGGATTTAAAATTTATCGAGAAACATTTCAGAGGCATTGTTCCGTTTGAGGTGGTCATCGATACCAAAAAAGAAAATGGGGTACTCAATCCTGAAATACTTAATAAGATTAAGGTAATGCAGAAAGAATTTGCCAAATATCCTGATTTTACGAAACCTATCTCGATTGTAGAAGCCATTAAAATGATTTATCAAGGTTATCGAGGAGGAGACCCAAAATATTTCCAACTTCCAGGAGCTTTTGAATTGCAAAAATTAGCAGAATATGTCGGAACGGTCAAAGGTAAAGAAGGATTGGCAACTCCATTTATCGACAGTACCAAAAGATATACCCGAGTAAGTTTTCAATGTGGCGATGCCGGAACTGTAAGGCTGAGAGAATTGGTCAATCAATTGCAGCCAAAAGTTGATAGCCTATTCAACTACGACAAAGAGAGCCAGTCTTGGTTACCTAAAGAAAACCAAGTAGAAGCCAAAATTACTGGCGGGGGTGTCGTATTTATGAAAGGAAATGATTATTTGCTCCAAAACCTAATCGAAAGTACCATCTTGGCAATTATTTTGATTTGTATTGTCATGGCTACACAATTTTTCAATGCTCGAATGATTCTGATTTCTACTGTTCCGAGTGTCATTCCGCTCATCATTACGGCAGGAGTAATGGGCTACTTTGGCATACCGCTCAAACCTACCACAAGCTTGGTTTTCAGTATCGCCTTTGGGATTTCTTCAGATGGTACCATCTATTTCTTGACCAAATACAAAGATGAGATAAAAAATTTCAATAAAACAGTTTCTCAAGCCATCAGTGCGACCATCCAAAATACGGGAATCAGCATGGTTTATACCGCTTTGATTTTGTTTTTTGGATTCGGAATATTTGCTGCTTCCAATTTTAAAGGAACGATATACTTGGGAACATTGGTCTCTACGACCCTTCTGATGGGAATGATTTCTAATCTGATTTTATTGCCCTCTTTTCTGATGACTTTAAACAAAAAAGAAACCAAAGAATTATTGGATATTGATAAAAAATGATACATTTTCATTCAGAAGACATTGATTTTAAAGCAAATCAAGTGCAAAAAACCAAAAATTGGATAAGAAATATTATTCAAGAAGAAGGATTTATACTCGGGGAAGTCAATTATATTTTTTGCTCAGACGAATATTTACATCAAATTAACCTTGAATATCTCAATCATGATACTTTCACAGATATCATTACTTTTGATAATTCAGATGAAGATAGCCAAATAGAAGGAGATATTTTCATTAGTATTGAGCGTGTTCAAGAAAATGCTCAAGTCTTTCAAGGTAGTTTTGAACAAGAATTGAGAAGAGTTCTGGCTCATGGTGTTTTGCATTTATGTGGATATTTAGACAAAAAACCTGACGATGAAAAACGCATGAGAGAAAAAGAAAATTATTATATCAATCTTTTCAATTGATACAAAAAAGGGCGAAAATATCGCCCTTTTTGCTTTACTAGCTCTGTTTTTTGAAACAGAGTTTTTCAACTGATTACTTTTGAATTACGAATATAAAAACATTTTAATTTTTTAATATCGTATTCTCTTTTAA
>CAYUFZ010000288.1:1725-3741 GCA_964444025.1 uncultured Emticicia sp. | reverse complement strand
CATCATTTTGTTGTTTTTTTTATCCGGTTGTAAGCTTTTCAGACATTCATCAAAAAAACAATCAAATATTCCTCCTAAAGTAAACGATTTCAGTCAAGAATTGTTGAGTAAAACCAAGAAATACTTGGGTGTTCCATATAAATATGGAGGAAATGACCACAAAGGAATTGATTGTTCGGGATTGGTTTGCAATGTGTTTAAAGAACTCAACATCAACCTTCCGAGGGTCTCCGAATTACAAGCGGATTATTATCCAGCCATTCATTTTCCTGATATTCAGAAGGGAGATTTGGTTTTTTTTGTCACTTCCGGAAAAAAAATCAACCATGTAGGAATTGTTAGTAAAATCATTAGCGAAGAAGAGATTTTATTTATTCATGCTTCCACAAGCAAAGGAGTCATTGAAGACAATCTTATGATAAACTATTGGAAAAAACGCTTTGCCCGGGTATGTCGTCCGATAATAAAGGAATAAAGGAATAAAAAAATGGAATAAAATGAGCTAAAAACCATTTTTTTGCGTTATATAGCAAATATTTTATATCTATTGATTCAAAATATGGCATGAAAAATATTTATTTGATTTGTTTTATCTTGGTTTATCTTCCTCTAAATGCTCAAATACAATATTTTGGGCAGAACAAACCTCGTTATAAAACTTTCAATTTTAGAGTTGCCCAAAGCCCTCATTTTGAGCTTTATCATTATTTTGAAAATTTAAAAGTAGCCACAGAGGTGCTTCAAAAAGCAGAAAAATGGCATACAAAATATGAATATTTACTACGATTCTCTTTAAAAAAAACAAATCCAATCATTTTATACAACAATGTCATTGATTTTCAAGAAACACGAGCCGTCAATAGTGGCATTGGAGAAGGAACAAGTGGCATCACTGAAAGTTTTAAAAATAGAATCATTTTTCCGATTCAATTTACTACCAAACAAACTGAACACGTATTGGCTCACGAATTGGTACATGCGTTTCAGTACCAGCTTTTTGAGCAATCAGACTCTTTACACAGTGAAAATTTACAATCTTTACCGCTTTTTTTGGTAGAGGGATTGGCAGAGTATTTGAGCTTGGACAAGAATTATTTTCATACCGAAATATGGTTAAAAGATGCTGTTTTATACAATAATTTCCCAACAATTGATGCTTTAGTCGAACAAGAAAGCAAATACTTTCCCTATCGTTGGGGGCATGCTTTTTGGATTTTTTTTGCGGAAAAATATGGAAATCATCAAATCATACCTTTTCTCGCTGAATATTCTCAAAATGGGGCAAAAAAAGCATTTGCTAAAATTTTACATACGGATACCGAAAAATTTTCAGAAGAGTGGCAAAAAAGAATTTCTTTGAAATATGGCTCTTTAAACAAAAATAAAATTCCAGAAGGAATAAACTTGACCGAACATTCTAATAAATTAGGGATTCTATATTCTCCAACACTCAGTCCGAACGGTCAATATTTAGCTTATATTGCCGCTCATCACCAATCAGAACAAGCTCTTTATGTCAGCGATGCTATTACAGGTAAAGTATTGAATAAATTTACTCAAGCAAGTTTGGGTAAAAAAGTAGATGCCATCAATTTTGTCGAAACAAGCGGATGTTGGTCGCCAGACAATAGAAAATTTGCCTTAATTGTTCAATCAAATGGAAAAAATAAGCTTTGTATCATTGATATACAAGACAAAAGTAAGCACTTGCTAAGCATTGCAGCAAGTGATGTCATTGCAAATCCCTCGTGGTCTCCAGATGGAAATGAACTGGTATTTTCGGGTTTAAATAATGGTGAGAGCGATTTGTTTTGCTATAATTTTCGAGAAAAAACTTGCAAAAATATCACAAATGATTCTTTTTCAGACACACAGCCAGTTTGGAGTGTGGATGGGAAATCGATAATTTTTGTCTCAGATAGAGCATCAAAATCAAGTGAAAGACAACAACTTACGATTTGTCAATTGAATCTATCCAATGAGCAAATCGACATTTTTCCGCTTTTAAAAAGTGCC
>CAYUFZ010000288.1:0-1715 GCA_964444025.1 uncultured Emticicia sp. | reverse complement strand
ACACCCAACCCCAAGCTTTTGGAGAATATATCTATTTTTTATCAGACTTTGGAGATAGCCGAAATATCTATCGATTTAAACCAAAGAATATGGCTACAACAATTGAAAAATTGACCAAATTCGATACAGGAATCATTGGTACAAGTCCTTATGCTCCAGTATTTTCAGTTGCCCAAAAATCAGGAAAAATAGCCTATATTTTGTTTCAAAATCACCAATATGATATATATTTGACAGCAATCGAGGATTTGGAAAAAAATATAATTTCCAAAAATATAGCAACAACCATACCTTTGCCCCCCACATCCGATATCACTCCCCTAGCCCACATAATTACCCATGGGTATTACAAAACCAAATTCAAATTAGATTATTTGGGCAATTCTGGTATTGGCATTAATGCAAGTCGCTGGGGAACTGGACTTGGCGGAGGTCTGATTGGTTTGTTCAGTGATATGCTTGGGAACAATCAAATTTCTGCTATTGCAACTTTAAATGGAGAATTACAAGACTTTGGTGCCCAAATTCAATACTTAAATCAGAAAAAACCGCTACAATGGGGACTTAGTTTGGCTAGAATTCCATACAGATTCAGCGATTATTCAAAGATTGTCAGTTATCAAAACAATCCTAGCCTTAGAAACCAATACAATATATTATCCAACGACTCCCTGATTCAATCGACAAGTTATTTACACCGACTATATATCAATCAAGTAGGACTATTTGGCACTTATCCTCTCAGCAAAAGCAGAAGATTAGAATTTGGGGCAAGCTTCAATTGGTATCATTATTCTGGCACAAAATATGTAGATTATTATAAAAACACGTCAAATAACAATCAAAATATTTTTATTGCCTCAAAAAAGCCCGAAAAAATATCAACCGCCGAACTAGAAGAATTAGGATATACCCCGTTCAGTCTCAAACAAATATATTTAGCTTATGTGGGCGACAACAGTGTGTTTGGCAATACTGCCCCAATAAAAGGACATAGATACAGGCTTGAGTTCAGTCAATATTTTGGAAATTTTGCTCAAAATTCGCTTACATTAGATTATCGGAAGTATTTTCACTGGCAGCCATTCACCCTTGCCACAAGGGCATATTATTTTGGAAGATTTGGGGCTACAAATGATAATAATTATAATAAACTTTACCCTATGTTTGTTGGTTACCCATGGTATATGCACGGATATTGGGGCAATGCCTTACGCAAACAAACCTCTACCTTACAATTGAACGAAAATTATTTGCGAGGAACAAAAATGGCTTTGGCAAATATCGAAATTCGATTGCCGATTACTGCCGAAAAACACCAAGGATTTATCAATTTTCCAGCAATTAAAAGTGATTTTAATATATTTGTTGATTTTGGAGTCGCATGGGCAAAGAAACAAGCAATCAATTCCGAATCATTGAGCCTTTATCCGACTACTTCAAATTCTGCCCATCCGCTCATGAGCATTGGCTCAGGTATCAGACTAAATTTTTTCAATTATATCATCGTTGAACCATTTGTGGCATTTCCAATCTACGACAACAAAATTCGCCAAGCAATCGGAGGAATCAATTTTTTAGTTCCCGGATGGTAATTTCCTTTAAATATCAAAATAAAATCAGCACTTTTGTAATCTCAAAACAACCAGACTTGAATTAGCATGAAAAAAATAAAAATTGTCTTCGTCCTATTTTATTTGACGATATTTTAAATA
>CAYUFZ010000287.1:0-3756 GCA_964444025.1 uncultured Emticicia sp. | reverse complement strand
GTCTTTAATCGATTTGGAAGTTAATACTGATTTTGATTTAGCAGAAATTGATGCAGAAATGGATGAGCTAGCCCGACTAACCGATGAAATATTACCAGATATTCCTGAAGCTAAAGTCGAGAAAAAAATACCTGATAACTATTCGAGGGATATCAAAAAACAATACAACCAACTCATTAAAGAGTTTGACGGAATTATCGAAAATGATGGTGTCCTCGAAATCATGCAAGAGGGCGGATACGGATTCTTAAGATCAGCAGATTATAATTACTTGGCTAGCCCCGATGACATATATGTCTCCCCTTCTCAAATTAAATTATTCGGACTCAAAACAGGTGATACCATTAAGGGGGCCATTCGTCCACCAAAAGATGGTGAAAAATACTTTGCCTTGCTAAAAGTTTTGTCTGTCAATGGTAAAACTACCGAAGAAATCAGAGATAGAGTTCCTTTTGAATATCTCACGCCTTTATTCCCAGAGGAACAAATAAAACTAAGCAGCAGACCCGACATTTATTCTACCCGTGTACTTGACTTATTCGCCCCTATTGGAAAAGGGCAAAGGGGAATGATTGTGGCTCAACCCAAAACAGGTAAAACGGTATTGTTGAAAGAAATTGCCAATGCCATCACTCGTAATCATCCAGAAGTATATCTAATTATTTTACTGATTGACGAACGCCCAGAAGAGGTTACCGATATGCAAAGAAGTGTTCGGGCGGAAGTCATTGCTTCTACTTTTGATGAAACAGCCGACAGACACGTGAAAGTCTCTGGGGTAGTTCTGGAAAAAGCCAAAAGATTGGTTGAGTGTGGCCATGACGTAGTTATATTACTTGATTCTATCACCCGTTTGGCACGTGCCTATAATACTGTTATTCCTTCCTCTGGCAAAATTTTGTCTGGTGGGGTTGATGCCAATGCTCTCCACAAACCTAAACGATTCTTTGGTGCTGCCAGAAATGTAGAAAATGGTGGCTCTCTGACAATCATTGCAACAGCCTTAATCGATACCGGTTCAAAAATGGATGAAGTGATTTTCGAAGAATTTAAAGGTACAGGTAATATGGAGCTACAATTGGATAGAAAATTGTCCAACAAACGTATTTATCCAGCCATTGATATTCTTGCTTCTGGTACTAGACGTGAAGATTTATTAATGGATAAAGACATGCTTCAAAAAGTTTGGTTCTTAAGAAAACACTTGTCTGAAATGACACCAATGGAGTCGATGGAGTTCTTGTTGGATAAAATGAAAGGTACTCGAAATAATGAGGAATTTTTAATGACAATGAATCGATAAGCCATTTATATTCATAAAAAAGGGGAGGAAAATAAGACCTCCCCTTTTTTTATGAATTCATTTTGGCATGCATAATCTGCCCAATTTCTAAAGCTTTTCCTTTCACAAAATCTGCATTTTCTCCTACAAATAAGCTATCGGTACTCAAAAACCACAATGCCAACCATCTCTCAAACCTTTCAGTAGTCAATGGGAATTTCTGATTTGCTTCTAAATGCACCCACATCATTCCACCATCATAACTTCCTGTTTGAAACAGCCAGTTTTCCCAAAAATTTACTACACGTGTAAAATGCAAATTCCAATGTTCTTCGCTCATAACAAAAATTGGAGCCAAATGTAGGTCGGTATGCACTTTTTCATAAAATGTGGATACCAACAGCTCTATATCCTCTCTATTCAAAATATCTTTCATCATTCTTTTTTTTAGCAAATTTACAAAAAGATTCTTCCGACATACATGAGCTATATCATAATTTATAAACACCGACATAAAAATAGACTGACAAAAATAATTTCAATAGGTTTTTATGAAATACTATTGGAAAGTGAAAATTTAAAAGTAACTTTGATAATATTAGTTTTTTTGATAACGTTGTTAGCTTGAGAGAATTAACTAATTTTTTGAACCAAATAATAGTATTTTAGAAAATAGATGAGAAACCTAATCATATTAAGTTTTTTTGCCTTGATAGTCTCTTGTACCATTAACAAAAAAACCGCTTCTTTCCCATCGAAAGCAAAGTCATCGGAGTCTATTGTTAGCAATAAACAACAGCGACCTTTTGTCCTTGCCATCAAAAGCAGATACCTACTACGTGATTCGTCGGTTGTACGGGTTTTTCTTGAAATAGAATTAGAACATTTATCCAAAGAAAACTATATTCAACAATTAAATGAAAATTTTAGATTTAATTGGCTTCTACAACCCGATTATGGATTAAGAGAAAGATTGGCTTCTGGCAAAATTGATTTAGACAAGCAAAATTGCTTACTAAAGGAGAGCAATAAAGTACTCATTCGATTTGAAATCCCTAGATTGAAAAACCTTTCCAAAGCCTTACTTTTGACAGAAATATATGATGTAATTGAGACAAAAAAGTCGAACAATGATTTAAGTATCGATTTCATGGGAGAGCGTCTGAACGATAGATTTGCCATCTTTACCAATCATGAGGAGATTCCTATTTTTCAAGGATATTTGAATAAAAAGGATTCTTTTAAAATTCAAAGTGTTGAAAAACATACAAGAGAATTGTTTCTTTTGTACTATAAAAATGATTTCGGTCCGGCTCAAGCACCCATGTCCACCAGTATTCGAGCAGGAATCGAGCGAGGAGTTTCTCACGAAAAAATAATAAAAATCCAAACCAACCAATTCTTGCAATTGCCCGACGAAGGTTTATATCTGGTGGTCGAAGATACTACCCAACTCCGACAAGGGTTTGTGATTTTATCGGTTGATAATAGATTTCCTAAATTAACAAAACCTGAGTTGCTTGTCAAACCCATTGTTTATATGAGTTCGGCACAAGAAATGCGGAGTATCATGGAAAATGAAAATGCTAAATTGGCAATGGATAAATTTTTCTTGACACTCAGTAGCGGAAATCAAGCAACCGCCAAACAAATTATTAAGAATTTCTATCGAAGAATAGAAGAAAGCAATAGACTTTTTACCACCTACAAAGAAGGATGGAAAACAGACAAAGGCATGATTTATACCATTTTAGGTCCACCCAACAGAGTACAAAGAGGGAGAGACAGAGAAGTATGGGTATATTCTCAAAATCTAAATTTTTCGGAAATTATATTTACATTTAATAAAAAAACAAATCAATTTACGGATAATTATTACGAATTGGTTCGGTATCCCGAATATCAAGCGTATTGGTATCCATTTGTAGAAGCATGGAGAACAGGAAAAGTAACGGATTAAACAGAAAATATGAATCTACGTTTCGGAGAGATTCATCCTCAGACAAAGGTGCTTTCAAAAAAAAGTACTTTGCCAAACCTTTGCCTCCGGGTTATGAAAAGCCCTCTAAACCAGACATTGTATATGGGGTACAATCTGTTTTAGAAACCTTAAGAAGTAGTAAAGAAATTGAAAAAATATTGATTCAAAGGGAGTTTGGACATCAGGAAGTAGAGAAAATGGCTCACGAAAGAGGCATTCCTGTACAAAAAGTACCTTTAGAAAAACTAAATCGCATCACCACCAAAGTTCATCAGGGGGTTATTGCTTTTATTTCTTCGGTCAATTATGCCAAAATTTCTAATGTTATTGCTGATATTTATGAAAAAGGGGAAGTTCCTTTTGTATTGATTTTGGATAGAATAACCGATGTCAGAAATTTTGGTGCAATTGCCAGAACCGCCGAATCGGCAGGCATTCATGCGATTGTTGTTCCGGCAAAAGGAGCAGCACAAATCAATGCAGATGCGATGAA
>CAYUFZ010000286.1:0-3782 GCA_964444025.1 uncultured Emticicia sp. | reverse complement strand
CACTGCCATCCTGATTGTCCTTACAACTAATATCTTTCACCGAAACTCCAACTTGGAACACCGTGATTGCCGCCCAAACGGGCATTGCAGGCTCGACAAAAATCGGAGATAATTGTGTGATAGCTGGACAAGTAGGAATTGGTGGACACCTGAATATTGCCAACGGCACAAAAATCGGAGGAAAAGCAGGAGTAACCAAGAGTGTTAGAAAAGAAGGGACTTCTATCAACGGAAATCCAGCTTTTGATATTGGTGATTTTTTAAAATCCATGTCTGTTTTTAGAAAATTACCGACATTAGAGAAAAAAATACTCCAACTTGAGGAAAAAATCACTAACTTACCGAATTAATAGTTTAAATTACACCTTATTTTTTATAAAAGTTGATTATAAGCCTCAGAATTATTAGAAAATACAATGAACGTTAAACAGCAGACACTCAAATCACAAGTTTCAATTACGGGCGTAGGTTTACATACGGGCGAAAAAGTTACGATGCTCCTTCAGCCAGCAGCCATTAACCATGGGTACAAATTTCAAAGAATTGACCTTCCCAACAAACCCATCATTGAGGCTGATGTTGACTTGGTAGTGGACACTTCTCGTGGGACAGTATTAGAAAAAGATGGCGTACGGGTACATACCACAGAGCATATTTTATCGGCATTAGTTGGATTACAGATTGACAACGTACTGATTCAATTGGATGGTCCAGAAATTCCGATTGTAGATGGCAGTGCCATAAAATTTGTAGAAATAATAGAAGAAGCAGGAGTTGAAGAACAAAATGCTCTTAGAAATTATTATGAAATTACGGAAGCGATTCACTTCAGAAACGACGACCAAAGCATAGAACTAGCCGCTTTGCCTTTGAATGATTATCGTCTGACAGTAATGGTAGATTACAATTCGACGGTACTTCACAGCCAACATGCTCAATTACACGATATTAATTTATTCAAACAAGAAATTGCCCCTTGTAGAACGTTTGTTTTTTTACATGAGTTAGAAGCTCTTTTCAAAGCAGGCTTGATTAAAGGTGGAAATATTGATAATGCCGTGGTGATAGTAGATAGAGAAATTTCGGAACAAGAAGTAGAAAATCTAGCTAAATTGCTCGGAAAAGACAAGGTTCATGTTGGAAAAACGGGTATTTTGAATGATATGCCTCTCCGTTTTGCCAATGAACCAGCCCGACACAAACTATTAGATGTGATGGGTGATTTGGCTCTCATAGGCAAACCTTTGAAAGCACACATTCTTGCGGCAAGACCTGGGCATACTCCTAATGTTGCTTTAGCAAAAAAAATCAAAAAACACATGACGGATGCTGCCAAAAGCACTCCTCAATATGACCCAAATACACCTCCTGTATTTAATGTCAGTGAAATTGCAAGGCTTTTACCCCACCGTTATCCATTTGCTCTCGTAGATAAAATTGTTTATCTCGATGGACAAACGGTGGTGGGTGTCAAAAATATTACCATGAATGAACCTCAATTCACTGGTCATTTCCCCGACAATCCGGTCATGCCGGGAGTCCTTCAGATAGAAGCAATTGCACAGACGGGCGGAGTCTTGGTATTAACCTCCACAGGAGACCCTGAAGGCTATTGGCCTTATTTGGTCGGAATTGACAATTGTAGATTCTATAGAAATGTACTCCCAGGAGATACCTTAATCATCAGATGCTCTTTATTGGCTCCAATCAGAATGGGAGTTGCTAAAATGCACGGTGAAGCTTGGGTTGGGAAAAATCTTGTCTGCGATGTAAGCATGACAGCAAGGTTAGTCAAAAAAACAAAATAATAAATCCCTAATAAAAGCCAAATCTGCGTTTGGACTAAATTATATCTATATTAATAAACATGAATCAACCGTTAGCATACATACATCCTGATGCCAAAGTTGCACATAATGCTGTCATCGAGCCTTTTGCTGTTATTCATAAGGATGTCGAAATCGGTGAAGGCACTTGGATTGGCTCTCACGCCATTATTATGGAAGGAGCAAGAATCGGGAAAAATTGTAGAATTTTCCCAGGTGCCGTAATCTCGGCAGTTCCTCAAGATTTAAAATTCAAGGGAGAGGATACTGTTACCATTATTGGAGATAATACAACTATCCGAGAATGTGTGACGGTGAATCGTGGTACGATTGACAAACATAGAACTGAAATAGGTGCGAATTGTTTGATTATGGCTTATGCTCACGTAGCTCACGATTGTATTGTGGGTAATAATGTCATTTTGGCAAATGCCGTCCAATTGGCAGGGCATATTACGGTGGAAGATTATGCCAATATTGGGGGAATGACAGCCGTACAACAATTTGTGAAAATCGGCAAACATACTTATATCGGTGGTTGTTCTCAAATCAGAAAAGATGTTCCTCCGTTCATCAAAGCGGCACGAGAGCCTCTTTCATACGCTGGTATCAATTCGGTGGGATTGAGAAGGAGAGGTTTTTCTGATTCTAAAATTAACGAAATCCAAGATATTTACCGATATATCTATTTAAAAGGTCTTAATAATACCGAAGCCATTGCTCAAATTGAATTGGAGTTTCTGGCTTCTCCAGAAAGAGATGAAATTCTGAATTTCGTTCTAAAATCAGAGCGTGGAATTATCAAAAGTCCGGTAAAAAAATCTTCGGAATAATCATTCTACAAACACACAAAATTAATGCTATTTGCTAATTTTGTGTGTTTCTTTTTACAATGAATATAATTCTCGACAACCTTGGTAAAAAATTCCGAAATGAATGGATTTTTCGGAATGTACATTTGAGTTTTGAAAAAAACCAAAGTTATACTTTCATCGGCCCTAATGGCAGCGGAAAATCGACGCTTTTACAGGTGTTAATTGGTGTTTTACCTCAATCTGAAGGGGGAATTACTTATCGTGATTCGTCGAAAACTTTTGAAGCCGACGAGATTTACAAAGAAATAAGCATCGCTGCCCCTTACCTGGAATTAGTAGAGGAATTGAGTCTTCGGGAAAGCATCGAATTTCATAAAAAATTTAAAAAAATTAGAAATAATTGGAATGCCGACCAATTGATGGAGGCTCTTCATTTATCTGCTCATGCCAACAAAATCGTCAAAAATTTTTCGTCTGGCATGAAACAACGGCTTAAATTAGGACTTGCTTTCTATTCCGAAACTCCGATTATTGTATTGGACGAGCCTACCTCAAATTTAGACATACATGGAATTGATTGGTATCTGGAACATGTTGAAAAACATACCCAAGATAGATTATTAATTATTTGTTCCAATCAAAAAAACGAATATGAATTTTGTCAAAACATCATAGATTTGCGAGAGTTCAAGGGGAAAAACTAATCTATTTGTCGAACAAAAGAAATGTTACGTTTTAATCCTTCAAGCTTGGTTCTTTTGATGGCACTTTTCTTGAATAATTCCCTGAACATCTCTTCCGTTATTTCCTCCCAATCTTGATTCGTAAATTCTTTTAAAGCAATAGGTAATCTAAAATTTTCCTGTTGGTGGGGTTTTGAAAATCGATTCCACGGACACACATCTTGGCAAATATCACAACCAAAAATCCAATTATTGAACTTACCTTTCACTTCCGCAGGAATTGCCTCTTTGAGTTCAATCGTAAAATAGCTGATACATTTGGAGCCATCTACCACATAAGGCTCAACAATGGCATCGGTAGGGCAAGCATCGATACATCTGGTACACGTTCCGCAATAATCTTTGATGGAAACGTCGTATTCTAATTCTAAATCACAGATAATTTCGCCAATGAAAAA
>CAYUFZ010000285.1:1950-3790 GCA_964444025.1 uncultured Emticicia sp. | reverse complement strand
CCATCCAATTCTTTCAAAAAATCCAAGTGAAAATAATCCCGACGGAACTCGCCATCAGTAATTGATTTCATGCCAGTAGATTCGAGTTTTTTGACAGTTTCTGCGATACCAGCATTTTCAATTGCCCTTAATTCTTCTGCTGAAATCAAGCCATTTTTCCATTTCTGACGGTTTTCTTTCACAGCATTTGTTCTCAATAAACTTCCGACATGGTCGGCTCTAAAAGGTAATTTCATATACTTATTTGGTTTGAGGGTTTGGAAAAAATAATATAAATGTTATTTTGAATTCATGCGAATAGCACCATCCAATCGGATAACTTCGCCATTGAGCATTTCATTTTCGACAATGTGCTGCACAAGTGCTGCAAATTCCGAAGGTTTTCCTAATCTTGAAGGAAAAGGAACTTGTTTACCCAAAGACTCTTGTGCCTCTATCGGAAGAGACGACAGCAGAGGTGTTTCAAAAATCCCTGGGGCAATGGTCATCACACGTATGCCCATTCGTGCCAATTCTCTGGCAACGGGCAAGGTCATCGATACAATGCCACCTTTAGAAGCCGCATACGCCGCTTGCCCGATTTGGCCGTCAAATGCTGCCACAGAGGCGGTATTAATGATAATTCCTCTTTCTCCCGAGCGATTCGGTTGGTTGTGTTGCATCAGATTAGTCGTTAAGCGAATCAAGTTAAAAGTTCCGATTAAATTAACATTGATGACCTTAGCAAAGAAATCCAATGAATGTGGTCCATTTTTCCCGACAACTCTCGCTGCGGGTCCAATACCTGCACAATTGACCAAGCCATTGATGGTTTGGAATTTTGCTATGCCTAAATCAATCGCCTCAGAAACATCCTTTTCGCTACTGACATCACAGCAAACAAACAAAGAGCAATCTTCCCCCAAGCTTTTCTGGGCAATTTCCCCTGCTTCTTTATTGACATCGAGCAAGACAACCTTAGCACCATTTTCTACAAACATCTGAGCAGTTGCCAAACCAAGACCTGAAGCCGCTCCACTGATAAAAAATGTATTCCCTTGAATATTCATAATCCTATTGAGTTTATTGATACAATTTTTCGACTAAATCAGCACGATGTTTTAAGATAGCCCTCTGATTCAGCGAACCTTTATCCGTAATTTCTCCTAAATCCAACGAAGGAGCTTTCAAAGCAATGACAAACTTTTCGACACGAGTAGAACTACCCTTTGATTGACGATTGAAATTGCCAAACATTTCTTCAAGCCATTCTTGGACTTTATGATGCGAAAAAGCCTCTATATTCGTCAGTTCATCGGCATCGCCAATACATGTTTTACAAGCATCTGGATTCAAAAATAAAATTGCCCCAATGTACGCTTTGTCCAAACCAGCAATCACCACATCTTGAATAATGGGCGAGCCTGCCGAAAGCACCTTTGCTTTCAGAACCCCAACATTTACCCAAGTTCCGGTAGAAAGTTTGAAGTCTTCTGCAATTCTTCCATCAAAAACCAAACCCTTATCTGGGCAATTTTCATCCAAAAATTTTACAGCATCTCCTGTTTTATAATATCCTTCCTCATCAAATGCCTGAGCAGTAGCAAGCTCATTTCGCCAATACCCTTTGGTTACATTAGGAGCTAAATACCGAGCTTCCATTTTATCACCATCAGGCACTAACTTTACTTTCATTCCAGCCACAGGCACGCCTAATAAACCGGAAAAACTCCCACCCCAATTGGCAAACATCGCCGAAGGACCCGCTTCTGTACAACCTAAACCCGTGATGATGGGGATTTTTTCTCCCACAGCCATCAATGCCAATTCTTCCAATTTATTCCAAACGGGTTGGGCCAAG
>CAYUFZ010000285.1:0-1940 GCA_964444025.1 uncultured Emticicia sp. | reverse complement strand
TTTGCCTAAACGCCTCCTCTTTTTCCAAAAAAGGAATCAACATTTCAAAACCTTTCGGAACATTGAAATAAGCAGTAGGCGACATATTTTTAAGATTCTCGACCGTTCGGAGCATTCCAGCAGGCGTTGGTTTGCCATCATCGAGATACAAACTCCCACCATTGTAGAGTGTCAATCCAAAATTATGATTTCCACCAAAAGTATGATTCCATGGCAGCCAATCGACAAATAAAGGAGGTTTTTCTGCCAAAAAAGGAAACACCTGAGTGATTTGCTGAAGGTTGGCACACCACATTTCATGCGTATTGATTACACCTTTTGGCAAACCCGTCGAACCAGAAGTAAACAAGATTTTTGCAACAGAATTTTTGTCCACCCGATTAAAAGCATCCGCAACCTCGCTTGTAATGCTTACTTCTTCCATCTCCGAAAACAAAAGCCCTATCCGATTGGCTGCAGATAAAATTGTAACATCCGGAAATAGATTTTTGGCAAGATTCAATGCTTTTTCATAAACCAAGCCATCTTGTGCAAACACCAATTTCGGAGTCATCAGCTCCAAACAATGCTTTAATTTCCCAAAATCATCAGAAACCAAAGAATAAGGTGGAGAAATTGGCGTATAAGGCACACCTATATGTAAAGCGGCCAATGCCAATAACGCATGTTCTATGCTATTTTCAGACAAAATAACAATAGAATCTTCCGCTTCAAAACCAATATTCAACAGCGACTGAGCAATTTTTTGAACCTTTTCATAGACCACCGCATAAGAAAGCTCTTCCCACCCTTCCGTAGTGCGTTTAGCCAAAAAAGTAGAGGCAGGGCTTTTCTCTGCCCAATACCTTAATTTTTCAGTGATTTTTTCCGGAAAATGTTCCAAAGGCTGTGTCAATTCTAAAAGAATTGCTCCGTCTTCACGAATACTTTTTTGAGTTTGTGTAGGTCCAAAATAAGTATTTCTAAACTTACCTTCGACCATTTCCGATATTCTATTCATTTACATTCGATTAGACAAAATAAACAATAATTACTCCCCAACTTTTTTAGCTTTTCCCGACAAAAAATCACTCAATCTTTTGGTTGCTTCTGGAGAAGAAGACGCAATAGTGGCAATCAAAGACTCCATCATCAAGCCTTCCGTTTGACCAGAATCAACGATTCTCGGAAGCACGTGCATCAAAGCATAATTTGTGGCTTCCGCATTGAGAGAAATTTTATCCGCCAATTCAATCGCCTTGTCCAATCCTTTCGACTCAGACGTGAGATATTGAGAAAATCCCATTAAAATTCCCTCTTCCGCCGAAATAACCCTACCCGTAAACATCATATCAGCCATTCTTGCCATACCTATCAGCTTGGGCAATCGTACAGAAGCCCCACCACCCACAAAAATTCCCCGTTGCCCTTCGGGAAGAGCATAAAATGTACTTTGCTCGGCAACCCTAATATGACAAGCAGACGCAATTTCCAATCCTCCTCCTACACAAGCACCATGCAGCACAGCAATGACTGGAACCGAGCCAAACTGAATTTTTTCAAGAACACGGTGCCACATTCTCGAATGATTCAGACCTTCGATAATGTCTCGTTCTTTCAACTCCGACAAATCCAATCCAGCACTGAAATGCTGTCCTTCTCCATAAATAATAGCACACTTGACCCCTTTAGGAATGTTAGAAAAAACTTGCTCAAGCCCTAAAATCAGCTCATCATTAATGGCATTTCTTTTCTCAGGACGATTGATTTTCACAAAATACAATTGACCCTTTTGCTCCACAGACAATGACGAAGGAATATTCATTTTTTAAACTTTATTTATATTTTGATTAATTTCTTGAACCGCTATACGATAAGGCTTTAATGCCAAATAACTGACTATCAAACCCATACCTCCACCAATAGCATATAATAATACTAGAGAATAACGAATCATGTTT
>CAYUFZ010000284.1:0-3797 GCA_964444025.1 uncultured Emticicia sp. | reverse complement strand
ACTAAAAAGTGCATCACAAGCCAAGCCAGCAAATACGCTCCAGCACAAATCGCAAACATGATATAATAGGCTGTTTCGATTTGATTGATGCTTCGGTAATACACAAACATATTTTTTTGTACTGCCCAAGTAAGGAAAATTCCTCCTAATCCTCCTGCCATGCCGCCAATCCCTACTACCGAACCAGTCGCTTTTTTCGGAAACATATCCGATACCGTCGTAAAAATATTGGCACTCCATGCTTGGTGAGCTGCTGCCGCAATTCCTATCACCAGTACCGCCAGCCACATATTTACTTGCCCAGCAAGCTGAGAAAAAATAACGGGAACGACAAACAAAGCGAATATAAACATGGAAGTTTTACGAGCTTTAAATACCGGAATACCTTTATTGATAAGAGCCATTGGCAAATACCCTCCGCCAACACTGCCGATGGTGGAAATAATATATACAATTGCTACTGGGATAGAAATCTCAATTAAGCTAAGTTTGTATTCGCTTTGAAGAAAATCGGGCAACCAAAATAGATAAAACCACCAAATAGGGTCGGTAAGAAATTTACCTAAAGCAAATGCCCAAGTTTGACGGAAACCTAATAATTTCACCCATGGCACTTTCTCTTCATTTACTTGTGTTGTTTCTTCTTCTTTATCAGAATGGATATAGTCGTATTCTGCTTGACTCAATTTTTTTGAGTCTTTTGGAGAAGTATAATACATTTGCCATAATACTAACCAAATGAAGCCAATCAACCCTGTGATGATGAATGCCCATTGCCAACCCCAAATAACCGCAATGGCAGGGACTGTCAGAGGAGCAATGATTGCTCCAATATTCGTACCTGAGTTGAAAATTCCGGTGGCTAATGCTCGCTCTTTTTTAGGAAACCATTCGGCAGTAGATTTAATGGCTGCCGGGAAATTTCCCGATTCTGTTACACCCAATGCCGCCCGAGCAATCATAAATCCAAAAGCTGAATTGGCAAAAGCATGAGCAATGGCTGCCAAACTCCATAGACCTGTTGCCCAAGCATATCCTCGCTTCGTGCCGAGTTTATCGACCACTTGACCCGCAATAATCATTCCGAAAGAATAAAAAAGCTTGAAGGCGATTTCTATATTGGCATAATCGCCGTCGTCCCACTTTAAATCCTTTGATAAAACTGATTTTAACAAACTGATTACTTGCCTATCCAAGTAATTGACTGTTGTTGCAAAAAACACCAGAGCACAAATAGTCCAGCGATAATTTCCGACTTTTTTCATAGTTTTAGGGTTGAATGTTGATGATTCAAATCTGCTTAAATTTTTGATTACTTGTTTTGTTTAAACAAATCAGAATCCGAAATATTCTTTTGCATTGTAATAGCATATATTTTGTACAATTTGACCATTCCATTTCATATCGTTCGGAATTTCGCCATTTTCTATGTCTTCTCCTAGTAAATTACACAAAATACGTCTGAAATATTCATGTCTTGGGAAAGATAAGAAACTTCTCGAGTCCGTCAGCATGCCTATAAATCGACTAAGTAATCCCATGTTTGAGAGTGTATTTATTTGGCGTTCCATTCCGTCTTTTTGGTCTAAAAACCACCAACCTGAGCCGAACTGAATTTTTCCGGCAATAGACCCGTCGTTGAAGTTCCCTATCATGGTTGCCATGACTTCATTATCGGCAGGATTGAGGTTATAAATGATGGTTTTTGCCAACTGGTCAAATTCGTCTAATCTACCTAAAAATTTAGAAAGAGAGACTGCCTGCGAATAATCTCCGATAGAATCCCAACCGGTGTCTGGTCCTAATAATCTTAATGCCCTCGAATTATTATTTCTCAATGCCCCTAAGTGGAATTGTTGAGTCCAGCCTAAGGAATGATACATCACACCCAAATGATGTAAAATAGCCGACTTAAAAACCAATGCCTCTTGGTTGCTGATTGCTTTTCCTGCCAGAACATTTTGGAGGGCTGCATTGGCACTTTCGTTCGTAAAATCTGCCGAATAAATTTGCTCCAAACCATGGTCACAGATTTGACAACCCATGCTTGCAAAAAAGTCGGCACGCTTCCGAAGAGCTTGCAATAGGTTTTCAAAAGTATGAATTTCGAAGCCAACTATTTCAGATAGTTTTTGGATGTATGTCGAAAAATTAGGATTATCAATCAAAATGAATTTATCGGGACGGAAAGCCGGCAACATTTTGATATTTTTATTTTGTTTCAAATAAGCAACATGATGTTCAAGACTGTCGAGCGGGTCGTCCGTAGTACAAATCATCTCAACATTCATCATTCCTAAAAGATTTTGTACCGAATATTCTGGTGTTTGAATTTTTGCGGTAGCGTCGTCATAGATTCGTTTGGCACTTTCCGGACTAAGGGTTTCTTTGATTCCAAAGTATCTTTGTAGCTCCAAGTGAGTCCAATGATACAAAGGATTTCGGAGCGTGTAAGGAACTGTCTCTGCCCATTTTTCAAATTTCTCATAATCACTTGCCTCACCCGTACAGAATCGTTCGTTGATTCCGTTGGTACGCATGGCACGCCATTTATAGTGGTCGCCATAGAGCCATACTTGGGTTAAATTTCCAAAAACCTTGTCGTTAAGAACTTGGTCTGGAGGCAGGTGATTGTGATAATCAATGATTGGCATATTTTTCGCATAATCGTGATAAAGTATGCGAGCGGTATCTGTTTTTAACAAAAAATCGTCGTCTAAAAACTGCTTCATATTCGTAATAAAAATAGTAGTTGTTCGATTAGCAAAACTATTGACTTTATTTTATTTATTCTGCAATAATATTTCTTTTTTTAATACTATTTTGATAAACATTATGAATAAATGGGAAATATCGAATAAAATAAGATGAATGGATAGATTTTTGGTTATGGTGTAAAATGCAAGATAAGTATCATTGTGTTGATAGAACAAGATTTTTATTGCCGCCTCGTAATAATCATCTTTTTGAGAAAAATGGCTTGTTCTTCTTATAAAACGTTGATTACTACGATTGCCAATGACATTGGTATAAATTTCATTATTCTAAGAAATTTATGTACAAATTAAACATAGTTTTTTCTTTTTTGGATGCCTCCATTGTATCTTGGTTCGTAATATCTCGTAAATTATGTTTTCGCTTTCTTTGGTCATTTAAAAATTTCTCTATAATTTTCCACTGCGTATCGGATAATCCATCATGATGGCTTTATGTTTTGCTTCTAAGTTTGCTTACTCAAAAGCATTTGCTTCGATACGCTTTCAAAAATTTATACATCAATCATGGCATTAAACTATATCTGGGTCGCATTTTTTATTGTTGCATTTATTGTGGCATTGTTTAAGTTGATTTTTTTGGGGGATACCGAAATTTTCAAAATTATTATTGAGGGGATGTTCGACTCCTCTAAAATTGCTGTGATGGACATCGCCCTTCCTTTGGCGGGTGTGATGACATTTTTTTTAGGAATCCTAAAAATCGGCGAAGAAGCAGGAGTTATTCGGAGAATGGCAAAGATTATTGGTCCTTTTTTTGGAAAGCTATTCCCAGAAGTTCCAGCGAATCATCCTGCCAATGGGCAAATGATTATGAATTTCTCTGCCAATATGCTTGGCTTGGACAATGCAGCAACACCATTTGGCTTGAAAGCCATGCAAAGTTTACAAGAGCTGAATCCAAGCAAAGATACTGCCTCGAATGCTCAAATTATGTTTATGGTTTTGCATAGTGGGGGCCCTGTATTGATTCCATTGAGTATCATGGCTCAACGGGCCAGTTACGATGCTGCCGACCCAGCC
>CAYUFZ010000283.1:0-3801 GCA_964444025.1 uncultured Emticicia sp. | reverse complement strand
TGTGTTTCTGGAATCCAATGTTTTTCTTTTAAATATTGTTCTAAATCTTCCGTTTGATGAAAGGAAAGTGTCATTTTTTAATTTTTTGTGTCGATAATGTGTCAATCAATAGGCTCAATTTTTACAATCGCTGCCTTTGGAATTGCTCCGTAATAATGTGGAAAAAGCTCGTTTGCAGTAGCAATTTCGTATTTTAATAAACTTGCGTCGAGGGCAGAAGCATCAATATGAAGCTTCAATAAGTTTGTTTGTCCCTGAAAATATCTCTCCAAAACACCCGATAATTGGGTTTCTGTACAAAGATGAATGAATGATTCTTGGGCAAGAGTCGGACTCTCATAAACCTCAGAGTCCGACCATTTTTTCCACCAATCCGAATGACTTACGATATAAATAATAGACATATTTTAAGCTTTAACTTTCCCCCAACCCATGGTCGAAACCATCCAGTCGGGCAAAGGATTTTGATTTTTACGTTTCTCTAAGTTCAAATACCAACCAATTTTCTTTAAAATCGGCACTTTATGTGTTTCCACAAATTCAATAAGAGTACCGTCTGGGTCTTCCAAATAGGTAAATCTTCCGCCAGCTTTCCCCATTTTGAACGTTTCATCGCTATCAACCGTGAAAGGGAAATTGTTTTTTGCACAGACTTCTTTTAGAGAATTCATGTCAAGTGTATCGAAACACAAATGGATGAATCCCAAATCGCCCCAGCTTCGACCTTCAAAAATTTTGTTTACTGGTGTTTCTAACGCCTGGATTAATTCAATTTCGACATTTCCCAACAATCTACTAAAAGCTCCGATTTCTTTCATCGATTTGCGTAACAATACTCTTCTAAATTTTTTATCGGACGCATTTAATTCTTCCAAATCTTCGAAAGTACCACTTTTATCATACACAATTTCGTTGATTTGTAAAACATCTTTATATAATTTCAAGGAAGCATCTATGTCACTGACACCAATGATTACTCCCAAAACTCCACCCGTAATCCCCTGATTGGTCTTAAACCAAGAGTTGTCTTGTACTATTTGCAACTGATTCCCATAATTATCTTTTAGCCAAGAAAAAGATTTATTTTCGGGTGTATAATATGTTTTCGATTGGTATTTTTGATTAAATTCCTCAATATTAGAGCATTTGATTTTTACGGCAAAAATCCCTAAATCTCCAATTTTTGGTTCGATGGAAGCTGCTAAAGGAAGAGGTCTGTTTGATTGCCAAATTTCGGCTCCACCTCCGCCTGCCATGTTGAGTGCCAAAATAGCTCTGCGTTGTCGAACGTTCCCTTTGGTATATTTTGTCATAAGGGTTGCCTCTGCTACGTCGTCAAATAAAGGTACGTTTAGCCCTAAGTTTTTGTTGTACCATTGGAAAGATTCTTGGGCATTCATCACACCGATGCCTACTTGTTGAATGCCGCTGATTAGGTTAGTCATTTTTAAAGTTTTCATTAATTGTAAATTCGTTGAATAAATCTTTATACCGATAGTCGATTGATAATCAGCACGGGTAGGTTATTCAAGAAATATATCGAGGTTAGACTTTTTTTGCCCGAATATATAAAATGTTTTTAAAAATGTTCTAAAGTTTCTTAAAATTGATAAAGTTTTTTGTCTAAATTGATGATTTTTGCCTTCTTTTTTATAAAATCATCAATTTTTAAGGCTTAGCTTTTGAGCAATGATTCAGACGACACAAATGATTCCTTTGATAAAAATTTATTAACTTGCAACAATTTATTGCGAAGAATTTTATGAAAATATTACCAATTGCTCAAATGCGTGAAGCTGATTTATTCACCATCCAACAGGAATCTATCACGCCCTTGGATTTGATGGAGCGTGCTTCTGTGATGTTTGTTCATGAATTTATCAAACATTATTCCGATAAAAATCGGTTAATTCAAGTATTTTGTGGCTTGGGAGATAACGGAGGGGATGGATTGGCGATTGCGAGATTATTACATGAGTTAAATTACAGGATTGAAGTATATATTTTGGTATATAGTTCAAAAAAATCTGAATCGTTTTTAGAAAATTTAGACAGATTATCGGAGATTTTACCACTTAATTTTATCTCTTCAAACGAGCATTTTCCAGTAATTAATGCCGAGAATATTGTAGTAGATGCTATTTTTGGCTCTGGTTTGTCGAGAAAATTAGACGGAATCGTTGCCGAATTTGTATCTTATCTCAATCAATCTCAAAGCAGGGTGGTTGCTGTGGATATACCGAGTGGACTTTGGGCTGACGAATCGAATGATGCCTCAGATTGTATTGTAAAAGCCTCTCGAACATTTACTTTTGAACTTCCTAAACTGACCTTCTTTATGCCTCAAAGTGCGTCTTTTGTTGGAGAATGGAAAGTAATTACGATTGGATTGTCAAAATCATTTATTCACGCAGCACCAAGTATATATTATTGGACAGAAGAGGTTCAAATGAGTCGATTGGTACGTCCACGAGAAAAATTTTCTCACAAAGGTACATACGGGCATGCTTTGTTGGTAGCGGGTTCGGATTTGATGATGGGTGCCGCTTTTTTATCTGCCAAGGCTTGCCTACGCTCTGGTGTAGGCAAACTCACCATTCATTCGGTGGCATCTGGAAAGTTGATGTGTCAGATAACTATTCCAGAAGCAATATTTTGGCAAGAATCGGATGAGGGGTTTATTGGTACTGACTTTTCTAAATTTGATTTTTGGGATAATTTTCAAGCCTTTGGCGTGGGGCCTGGTTTGGGAACTCATGCACAATCTTTGCAAAGTTTGCTTAGTTTGTTGGAGCTTGCTTCAAAAAAATCAATACCGATGGTGATTGATGCGGATGCTTTGAATCTATTGTCGGAAAATGAAGAAAATTTGCATAAAATTCCATCGTCGTCAATTCTCACTCCACATCCGAAAGAATTTAAGCGACTTTTGGGCAGAAATTGGACAAATGATTTTGAAAAGATAGCATTATTGCGACAATTCAGTCAAAAATTTAATCTTATTGTTTGTTTAAAGGGTGCTTACACAGCGATTGCTTTTCCAAATGGAGAGGTACATTTTAATAGTAACGGCAACCCAGGTATGGCGAAAGCGGGTAGTGGAGATGTATTAACAGGTATGATTTTAGCATTTTTAGCTCAAGGATATTCGCCCCAAGATGCTGCACGATTGGGGGTATTTTGGCATGGCAAAGCTGGCGATAATGCGGTAGAAAAGCGAGGTATTCATCATATTTTAGCGAGTGATATTATTGAAAATATCCGGTTTTGACGAAGTTTTTCGATGGAATTTCTAAATAATCTACTAATTGTTTACACTGAGATTGCAAGTACAATTCCGTAAAACGATTATCTTTGTCTATTGCCTCGATTTCAATAAATTTAGATTTATCTTCCAAAGTATCCAAATGAATTTTGATGTTATCTATCCAATAAATTTTTCTTTCTTTTTTCGTAATTCCCAAGACTTCATGTTCGGAGAATAAACGATTAATTGCCTCTTCGCTTGGGTTTTGCTCGTATCTGAAAACCTCAGAGCGTTCCATTCCATTTTCTACGACTCGCTGATAATGCGTAATCAGAAACTCAATATTGCCTTCACGAAGTTTGAGTTTGCCCTTTGAAGTGGCAAAATAGGTATCTTTTTGATTATCAACTCCGATTAAAACCGCATTTAAGCGTTTTAATTTGCCTTCTATTTCATCGAAATTATCTAATTGAGCTTTCAGCGTAAAATCTTTGTAGAACATACTAATTGCTTAAATGGGTGGTTGGAGCGGAAATTAGGTTGTTTTTTTCTTC
>CAYUFZ010000282.1:491-3802 GCA_964444025.1 uncultured Emticicia sp. | reverse complement strand
GCAAGAAAAGACCAATACCGATATTATGCAAGAAGTGACAGCAGCCTACCAAGAGAAAGATTGGATAAAATTAATCAATTTAAAATCAAAGTTATTGCAATCAGAAGAATCCATTCGCCAAACAGATGAAGATTTATTGAAAATTTTGGATAAAAATTTAGCAAGTCTCGAAGAAGAAATAAATGCGATAAAAGACAAAGGCAATCAATTTTTTCCAGAAAATAAGCTTTTTGATAAAGATTTTCCCAAACGCAGACTAAGCATCGACATATTGCTCCGAAGCAGAAGCAAAGAATTGACAGAAATACTCAAAACCAAAAAGAACAACCTTCCTGCATACGGAAAAGCCAGCCAAGTGGAGGCGATGTTGGGTTATTATCGAAAAATGAGTTGAGACCCAATGCCTCAACCCATTATTTTGAGAAAAAATCAAGAAACCTTCATCTTTTCGAGAATAGATGCTTCAGAAAGCAAAGGCGTAGCCCCCGATTGAGTTGCCACATAAGCCCCAACAGCACACGCAAACGCTAAACATTCGGCAATGGGCTTATTTTGCAAAAATTTACTTAAAAAACCCGCTAAAAACGAATCCCCACTTCCAATGGTATCCAAAACATCAACCCTAAATCCCTGATGCTCAGTTATGTTGTTCATTTCGTCGATATAAAAAGCACCATTTGCCCCACGAGTAACCAAAATACCTCTGAGCTGATATTTGTTTTTTAGAAAAAGAGCCAGCTCAAATTCAGAGCCAGATTGGCCCAAAGACTGACAAATTAGCTCCAATTCTTCATCATTGACTTTCAATATATCCGCTAATTCAAACAAAGAAAAAATCAAATCCAAATCATAAAAAGGCTTACGAATATTAATATCCAATACTTTTAATTTAGCCAATTTTTGAAGACTAAAAATTGTATTCCTAGAAACCTTATTTCGAAGAGCAAGGCTCCCAAAAACCAAAGCATCAGCTCCCTTTACTAGGTTTTCTGCCACCTCATTTGGAAAAATAAAATCCCAAGCCACGTCCTCAATAATAGTATAAGAAGGACTCCCCTTTTCGTTTAACGAAACCTCTACCACACCCGTTGGCTTGTCCAAAACCTGAATGGCCTCAGTATCGACACTCCTATTATTCAGAAAAGTAGTAATTTCTTTTCCAAGCTCATCATTTCCGACAGCACTGATGATATGTGCATGAAGCCCCAATTGTCGGGCATGAACAGCAACATTCATCGGAGCACCACCAGCAACCTTTCCAGTCGGAAGTAAGTCCCAAAGAACTTCCCCAAAACAAACAATATTTTTAATTTCTGACATCATTTTCTACTATAAAATTTGATTAAATTCGATTCTTTCGGCATCAGGCCCAGCAATATTGAAGTACTTACAACCATTTTTCCAGAAAGGCAGAAAAACAGGAGCATCTTCCAAAACCAAATACCCTTTTGATTGAAGAAAAACAAACAATTCCTCGACATTCTCCACATCAATGGCAAAATGGTCTATTTTTCCATCTTTTCGTGCCATTATTTCGGGTAAAATAGAATCTGGCATTTGATAAATTTCCACCACTATTTCGCCACTTTGCATCATCGCAACCTCCCCCAACTCCCCATTATAGTCGAAATTCTGTTGCATCACATTCTCAAAGCCCAACCCTTCATAAAAAATAATCGAACGAGCCAAATCCTTCACCGGAATACCTATATGCTGTATTTTATTAAATTTCATTTTTCCCATATTGATTTCAAAGCATAAACATTACCAGAAACGACATTAGCAGACCCTTTTTTGGTGTAAATTTTACAATTTTTAAAAGATTCATTCGGGAAAAATAAATCCGTTAGAGCCACTTCGCCGTCATTTACATATAATTCGACAGAAGCAACATCAATCAAAACATGAAACTTCACTACCCCATTAGGACTAATAGGAGCTGAATGAATTTTTGCAAATTTATCTGAAAAATCTGTTTTTCCAGATTTTGTTCTATCTATAAAAACCTGATTTAGTTTTTTGTCGAATCCAAGAACTACTTTTTCATTTTTATCATTATAAATTTCAATTCCAAATTCATTGGCAGTAGAATTTTTCAAGTCAAAAGTCAATTCAATTTCTTTTAAAATAGCTTTAGAATCAAGGATTTTCTCCTTTTCAACCAACGTAGGAGAAATTTTCTCTTGTTTTTTTCTGATTTTTTCTAAATTATCAATAGGCTTTTGCGACAATCGATATCCTTGGTCTGTTTTTATTAAACTTAATTCTCTTGGAACAGTCATTCCACTTCGCCAAGTGCTGGTCGGTACTTTTGTAGCATAATCGTCCCAATTTGACATCCAACCGATGTAAATTTTCTTATCATTGGGGGCATTGAACCAAGACACCCCAGCATAATTATCCGCACCATAATCCAACCATAAAGTAGTCGTAGGAGAATTTTCATTGACAAACGTTTTTCCATCAAAATGCCCCACAAAATATTGCGTACCCGAGCCACCATTGACAGCCCCCCGTCCAATATTTTGAATTAAAACCCATTTTTCACCCTCCGAAGTCTGAAACGATAATATATCAGGACACTCCCAAACCCCACCATGAGCCCCCTCTTTTTCACCAAAAGAACCAGTTTTGGCCCAATCTTTCAGATTAGGAGAAGTAAAAATCTCCAAATGTTGGCCTACTGCCAAAGGCATCACCCAATGTTTGGAAGGCTCATGCCAAAAAACCTTTGGGTCACGAAAATCCGTATCTCCTTTATTCGGAATCACAGGATTTTTTTGATATTTCACCCAAGTCCGACCCTTATCCAAACTATACGCAATTCCTTGCGACTCACGGTCATTTCTACCGGCTTTTTCCTTCACCATGTCATGATACGTAAAAATCGCAACCAGAGGCTTTTCTTTTCCAGTCTGAAACCCAGAGGTGTTATTTTCATCTACCACAACACTACCCGAAAAGATATATCCGAGAGAATCTGGATACAAGGCAATCGGCAAGTGTTCCCAAGAAACCAAATCTTTGCTCACAGCATGCCCCCAGTGCATAGGCCCCCAAACGGTACTATCGGGATAATGTTGATAGAAAAGATGGTATTCACCTTCGTAATAGACCAATCCATTGGGGTCATTCATCCAACCTTTCGGAGGAGTGAAATGAAACAAAGGACGGTGTTCCTCCTGATAATATTCATTCGATTGAGGAGATTTTTGGCAAGCCAAGAATAATCCGGACAAGAGCAATACATACTTCATCATAGGCAAAATAGTTAAATATGGTGCAAATAAAGGAAAAAAACAGAATAAAAC
>CAYUFZ010000282.1:0-481 GCA_964444025.1 uncultured Emticicia sp. | reverse complement strand
GTCGAACGTTGAGTGTTTTTTTTCAACGTCAACTTCTCTCACCTTCCTGTCAGCAACAGCAAAATCCTTGTCAAAACGGTCGCTCTCTATTCTTGAATTAAAATTCACTCATCAGCCATTCGACCAAGTTCGCTTCAGTATCTAAATTAAGTTTTTTTCGCAAACGATATCTTTTTAGCTCCACACTCCGATAGGTAATGTTGAGTAATTGAGCAATTTCTTTGGTGCTTAGATTCATTTTCAGATAAGCACACAATTTTAAATCACCTTGGGATAAATCTGGAAACTTTTCCAATAATTTTTTAAAAAAAGCTTCATGAACTCTCGTGAAATTTTGCTCGAAAAAATGCCAATCTTGTTCGGAAGAAATATTTTTATCAATAAGTTTTATCATTTGGCTCAGCATTCCTTTTTTGGTTTGGGCCTCAATATGTTGACTTTCTGCTTTCAGTTTAATCAAAAGTTCATTTTTTTTAATCAA
>CAYUFZ010000281.1:0-3862 GCA_964444025.1 uncultured Emticicia sp. | reverse complement strand
GAGCTTCTTCCTCCGCCTCGATAATCTCTGATTCCGTATTTGCTGTCGTAGGTATAGTCGGCATGAGAAGGTCGATATTGGGTAGAAATATGGCTGTAATCTTTGGAGCGTTGGTCTTCGTTTAAAATCATCAATGCAATAGGAGTTCCGGTCGTTTTTCCTTCAAATACCCCCGAAAGTGTCTGAAATGTATCCGATTCTTTGCGTTGGGTGGTGATTCTCGATTGTCCTGGCTTTCTTCTGTCTAGTTCTGCTTGGATAAATGCCTCATCAAAAGCTAATCCGGCAGGGCATCCATCAATGACTACTCCGATGGCTTTGCCATGTGATTCCCCAAATGTAGAAATTTTGAATATTTTTCCGTAATGACTGCTCATATTATTCTTTGGTTGTTTGATTCGCTAATAACTTTAATTTTCTTCGCCTTTATTATTTTTACGTGTTCGCCAATTGAATATGTACAAACTACCGAAAAGCATGACGATGATGAGTAAATTGGATAAATTTTTGACAATTTCTTGGTAGTTCGGCTCTATTTTTGAAGTATCGACTTTATCTAAGCCTTCAAAAACATCTGTCGATTCTTCATATTTTTTTTCATTGATTGCCTTTCCCAAAACCTTTATATTGAGCTTGGACTTGAGGGTGTCGTATTGCCCTTTTTTGGTATTGAAATAAATCCAATAGAAATATTTGTCAAATTTGAATTGACCAGCATCTTTTGCCAACAACTGATATTTATATTGTTTTTGCCTATCTGGTTGCCCTTCAATATGTAATTCGCTTATTTCAGGTGGATAAAAATCAAAATAACTGTCGTTGATGGGAGGGCTTACATTTACCGTCGAAAAATTGCCATCGCCAATAATTTTAAACGAGTAAGTGAAGCTTTTGCCTGTATTTATTTTTTTTGTTTCTATTTCTTCTTCAAGCTTAAAATTTCCAGAAGATACTTTATCTTTAAGCGGATGCTCGGGGAGGGCTTTTACTTCAATACTGATGGGTTTGCTGTGAAAAATGATTTTTTCTTTCTTTTTGCTTTTCTTGTTTGTTTGTAGCATACTCATACGCACCCCTGGCAAATTGATTTTTTTGTCATTTAATGGAAAATAGATTGCCTGAAATACTTTGTATGCCAAATATTTTTTCTTATTTAGGAATATCGACTCGCTTTTGATTTCATTGATGCGAAGTCTTTGCTCCAAGCAATCGGATGTTTTGATTTCCTTGGCGATTTTTTCGATTTCTTCTTCAAAGTTTTCAGGAAAATCGATTTCTGTTGTGTTGTTTTCGGGAATATATAATACCAATTGTATCGGGATACTTTCTCCTACATATACACTTGATTTGCTCGCATTCAATGCCAAAATAATTTCTTGTGAGAGTGTTTCGCTTTTTTTGTCAGTCGATGAATTTTTATTTTTAGAAACATTCACAAAGACAATTTCTGAACTGTAATTTTTACCATTAACTTCTATCTTGATTGTCGGAATACGATATGTTCCTTCTTTGATGGGAAGGTAGTTTTGGATAATGGTATGGGTGAATGGCTTTTTGGTAAATAGCTTTTGCTTAGTCCCTTTCGTAAAACCTGGTATATCCGGAAAATTAGAAATATTTGCCTTTTCGATATTTTTGACAATACATTTAATGACAAGATTCTCTTCGAGCAAAATATTTTTTTTGCCGAATTCAAATCTAATTTCTTCTTGTTGTTGGGCTTTTAAGGTATTTGCCCATAAAAAGATTGAAAAAATAAAGAAAATATGTAACTTTCGTTGTTTCATTTTACAAAAATAATATCCCTATTCTGTATGTTTGCTATGTTTTCCTTTATTTTTAAGAAAAATGCCTTGATTGCTGTATTTTGTTTGTTTTTTTGCTCGTCTTTTGCTCAATGGAACAAATTATTGATTGACTCAAAGGCTTCTTTTAGAACCATTAGGGCGGTATCAAAGCAAATTGTTTGGGCGTCTGGCTCGACAGGAACTGTTCTGAAAACCATCAATGGTGGTCAATCATGGGAAATTTTTCGGGTTAAAGGGGCTGAAACACTTGATTTTAGGGATATTGTTGCATTCGATAGCGAGATTGCTTTGGTCATGAGTGCTGGTCTGGGCGAAATGGGAGCCGCCAAAGTATTCCGAACCTTAAATGGTGGTTTGACTTGGGAATTGGTGCTGAATATTGCTCAAAAAGGGGTTTTCTTTGATTCAATGGATTTTTGGAATCCCTCGGAAGGAGTCATTTTAGGAGATGCAATTGATGAAAAGCCGTATCTTCTGAAAACAGTTGATGGGGGAGTTTCTTGGCAAAGAATTGATAATGTGGCTTTGCCGAATATCCAGAAAGGGGAGGCTTCATTTGCGGCAAGTGGTTCTTGTTTGGCTTTGTTGGGGAAAAATAAAGTTTGGTTTAATACACAAAATAGAGTATTTTATTCGGCAGATGGGGGTAAATCTTGGCGGGTAAATAATACTCCTTTTGAAAAAGGAGAAACCTCCGGAATTTTTGGCATTCATTTTTGGGATAAAAAAAATGGAGTGGCAGTTGGAGGTGATTATAAAAATGAAAAAGGAATTTACCCGAATGTGGCACTGACAAATAATTCGGGCAAAACCTGGAGCTTTATTTCTAAAACCATCCCTAATGGATTAAAAGAAGGGGCTTTTTTAGTAAATAAACAAATTTTGATGGTAGGACCTTCTGGTACGAGTGTTTTCAATATAGACAAAAGAAATTGGCAAAATATAGATGAAGAATCGTTTCACGCCGTTTCTTGTCGTGATGGCGTGTGCTGGGCAATCGGTGCAAAAGGAAATTTGGCAAAGTGGGATTTTAATCGTTAAGATTGACTCGAAAACTATATCCATGTTTTTCAAATCCTAAACTTTCATAAAATTGATGGGCATTCTGCCGTTTTAAATTGCTCGAAAGAACCAATTTGTAACACCCCTTTGACTTGGCGTATTCCATCGCATACGCCATCATTTGTTTGCCTATGCCTTTGTTCTGAAATTTTGAAGAAACGGCAACGTCTTCGACGATGGCTGAAGGGTTCCCTAAATGACCGATATTTTCCATGATAAGTATTGCAAACGTACCGACAATTTCTTGTTCCGTTTGGGCAATAAATAATTTATAATCAGGGTATTGCATTTGCTTTCTGAAAATAATTTTGGCACTTTCAATGTCCAACACGCCCGCTTTATCCAAGGAATCATGATACAAAGTCAATATCCCAGCAATATCTTCTTCGGTAGCAATTCTCAAATTAATAGCCATCTTTAAAACATTCTAAATTAACAACAAGTTTGAATTTTATAAGTAAATATATATAAAGTGAACGAGAAAAAAATAACAAAACCCATTAAAAACCAAGTGGGTTTAGATTCAGAAGACTATTATTATGAAAATGGATTTATGGTTTTTACTGAAGCATATCACCTCAAAAGAGGGTATTGTTGTAAAAATTCTTGTAAAAATTGTCCATATAGTCAGAAAAAAAAATAATTATGTTTTTTTCTTTCCAAAAAAATGTGCAATTTTGCACTCCGATTTAGGAATTTATCTTTTTTTTAATAGAAATTAATACTACAATGGCAAAGGTTTGTCAAATTACCGGTAAGAAAACGCAAGTGGGTAATAACGTATCGCATGCAAATAATAAAACAAAGCGTAAGTTTTTTCCAAATTTAAAAACTAAGCGTTTTTATTTAGAATCAGAGGGGATTTGGGTTTCTTTGAAGGTTTCAACTTCAGCCCTACGTACTATCAACAAAAAAGGATTGGAAGCAACTCTGGTTGATGCGGCTCGTAAAGGTACTTTATCTTTATAATTTCCCTTATTCAAAGACATTTG
>CAYUFZ010000280.1:0-3871 GCA_964444025.1 uncultured Emticicia sp. | reverse complement strand
TCTTTAGTACTGCTAGAATTATAAGTACAGGCGCAGGAGTTTTTAGAAAACCCTTTAAAGTATTCTGACAGCGGTCCATTTATACGCAATCGTATGTTTAGACGTGGCGGTGAAATTGAAGCCTACTCTTTTCAGTACAAATTTTTAAGAGATTTAAAAAGCGATTTCAGCGATCGAGGCAGAGTATATTTTCCGGGAGTAGATTTTAGTAATTTTGATTCCAATACCAAGAAAATTATCGAAGCGGATATTCAACGAGATTTTGACAATGCCTATCGAGGAATCATGAGATTACCTGAAAGTGCTAAAAAAGGCGTATATTTAGCATATATTTATTATCTTAATCTATTCAGACGCATTCAGCAAATGCCAATTAAACGTATTCAAACTGAAAGGATTCGAGTTCCTGATACGATTAAATTAGCATTATTAGCAAAAACGTTTTTACAAAGTAGGCTTAACATTCTTTAAAAACCCAATATTTCAGGCGAAGGCTATTGTTTATCCCTTTATCGAGATAAGCGATAGCCTATTATATTTTGATTAGTTTAAAATTATCAATAATTTTGTTAAATTTATTCTATCTCAAGCAGAACAATATTACCGACTAGATTTTTTTAATAGCTAACAAATACCTACATGAAATTAACAGTTTCGTCATCGTCTTTACTTAAAAATCTTTCTACAATTAATGGCGTGATTGCCAGTAATGCGACAGTTCCAATTTTAGAGAACTTTTTGTTTGTGTTAGACTCCAACACCTTGACAGTCACTGCATCGGACATGCACACCATCATGATTACAGAATTTGAAGTTCTTTCGAGTGAACAAGGAAGTTTTTCTATACCTGCCCGTTTATTATTAGATACTTTACGAGGATTGCCAGACCAACCCATTCAATTAAATATTGACCCTGAGACCTTTGGTGTTGAATTGGTTAGTTCAAACGGAAGATACAAATTAGCTGGAGAAAACCCTATGGACTTTCCAAGAGTTCCGCAAGTCAACAAAAATTTTAGCATTGACATGGACTCAGACACCTTAGCCATTGCGATTGCCAATACCATTTTTGCCACAAGCACAGATGATTTGAGACCTTCGATGACAGGTGTATTTATTCAGGTAGATGAAAATGCGGCAACTTTTGTAGCAACCGACGGGCATAGGCTTATTCGTTATCGTAGAGAAGACATTCAATCTTCTGCTACTTTTTCAATGATATTGCCAAGAAAAGCATTGAACCTTCTAAAATCCTCTATTCCGAGCGAATTAGTTCCGGTTAAGGCAGAGTTTAGTAATTCTAATGCGTTTTTTAGTTTTGGAAATATCAAATTAATTTGTCGATTAATTGACGAAAGATTTCCTGATTACGAGAACGTCATTCCTCAAAACAATCCAAACAAATTAAGAATAGAACGTACAGAATTACTGAGTAGTTTGAAGCGTATTTCGATTTATTCAAACAAAACCACCCATCAAATTCGTTTGAAGATATCGAATAATGAACTAATCATCTCTGCGGAAGATTTGGAATATTCTAATGAAGCAGTAGAGAAATTGGTTTGCGAATATAACGGAAACGAAATGGAGATTGGCTTTAATGCTAAATTTTTGATAGAAATGTTGAATAACTTAAGCACAAAAACAATCTCATTGGAGATGTCTCACCCTAGTCGTGCTGGTTTAATTATACCTGTGGAAAAAACCGAAAACGAAGATACACTAATGCTCGTGATGCCTGTTATGTTGAACAATTATTCTTAAAAAATAAATTCATAAAAAAAGGCAGGCTTTGAGCCTGCCTTTTTTTATGAATGATTAGAAAATGAGCCAATTACTTGGCATTCAAAGCCTCAGCACCACCTACGATTTCTAAGATTTCTTTGGTAATAGCCGCTTGTCTGCTTCTATTATACTCAATTTTCAGAGACTTCAACAATTCATTAGCATTATCGGTCGCCTTATCCATCGCAGTCATACGAGCTCCATGTTCAGAAGCATTGGATTCGAGCACAGCTTTAAACAATTGCATTTTAATTGCTTTTGGCATTAATTCGAGAACAATTTCTTCTTCAGATGGCTCGAATATATAGTCGATTTTATTCGATTTTGCAGAGACCTCCACTTGTTTATCGACAAGTGGCAACATTTGTTCAATGCGAATCACCTGCGTAGCCACATTCTTAAATTCATTATAAATGATTTCAACGACATCATATTTTGCATCGACAAAAGCCTGCATCACAGACTCCGCCGCTTTTCTTACATTCGCAAAATTCAATCGTTGAAAAATATCCATATACTCCGTATTGGTATGAATCCCTCTTTTTTGGAGGACTTCACCACCTTTTTTACCAAGAGCCATGATTTTCACATTTCCTTTAGCATCCTGAGCAGCATATTTATCTTGAATATGCGAGACAACGGTCTTTACGATATTAGAATTAAAAGCACCACAAAGCCCTCTATCAGAAGTAACAACAATGATGAGTACATTTTCAATCGGTCGGACTTTTGTATAAGGACTAGAAGCCCCTACCTCAGTATTGGCAGAAACCGTCGAGATAAGCTCATTAAGCTTAGTAGCATACGGACGCATTTGTATAATAGCATCTTGAGCACGACGAAGCTTTGCTGCCGATACCATTTTCATTGCTTTGGTAATCTGAGTAGTAGAATTAACCGAAACAATCCTATTTCTTACTTCTTTTAATGAAGGCATAATTCATTTAGAGTTCTGAGTAAATTATAGAAATTACTCGTTTTACTTCAAAAAAACAGCTAAATTCAACTAGAAAGATAAAAAGGCAAGCTATGAGACTTGCTCATAGCTTATCCGAATTATTAAGCATATTTTTCAGCTAATTCTTTACCAACTTTCTTGATAACATCTGTTGTTGTGTCATCCAATTTTCCGGCAGCCAAATTAGCGATAACCTCCGCATTTTGAGATTTTAACAACAAGATAAACTCACTTTCAAATTCTTTCACTCTGTTTACCGGAACCTTATCCATTACCCCATTGATAGAAGCATAAATAACAGCCACTTGTTCACCGACTGGAACAGGCGAGAACTGAGCTTGCTTCAATATTTCTTGATTTTTACGACCACGGTCAATTGTCAAACGAGTAGAAGCATCCAAATCAGAGCCAAACTTAGCAAAAGCTTCCAATTCACGGAATTGAGCTTGATCAAGCTTCAAAGTACCCGCTACTTTTTTCATCGATTTGATTTGAGCATTACCACCTACACGTGAAACTGAGATACCCACGTTAATAGCAGGACGAATACCAGCATTAAACAAGTTTGATTCCAAGAAAATTTGTCCGTCGGTAATAGAAATTACGTTTGTTGGAATATAAGCAGAAACGTCACCCGCTTGTGTTTCAACAACTGGTAAAGCTGTTAAAGAACCTGCACCATATTTTTTATTTAATTTAGCAGCTCTTTCTAATAATCTAGAATGGATATAGAAAACATCACCTGGGTAAGCTTCTCTACCTGGTGGTCTTCTTAATAATAAAGACATTTGACGATAAGCAACAGCTTGTTTACTTAAATCATCATAAATAATTAAAGCATGTCTTTTTGTATCTCTAAAATATTCTGCCATAGCACATCCAGAATATGGCGCAATGTATTGTAATGGCGCTTTTTCAGCAGCACCTGCTACAACTATTATAGTATAATTTAATGCATTTCTTTTTTCTAAATTTTTTAAAACTTGAACAACACTAGATCTTTTTTGACCTATAGCAACATAAATACAATAAACTCTTGTATTAATATTAGAATATATTTTTTTTTGATGAATTATAGAATCAACAGCAATACTTGTTTTACCTGTTTGACGATCACCAATAATTAAT
>CAYUFZ010000279.1:0-3889 GCA_964444025.1 uncultured Emticicia sp. | reverse complement strand
GAAATATGTGCTGGAAAATATCGAAAAACTAGTCGTTAAGGAGGCAAATGAAGCGGGTGGCTATGGAATGCTTATCGGTCCTAAAGCGAGTCGAGAGGAACACGAGAAATTTCGACATTTAATCAAGGCAAATCCAAGAAATTATATCGCTCAACCAACAATTTCGCTTTCCAGAAGCCCTTGTTTGGTAGATGGGAGTTTAGAAGGACGACACGTAGATTTGAGGCCTTATATTTTATATGGAAATAATATCCACGTAACACCCGGTGGGCTGACTCGGGTTGCTTTAAAAAAAGGCTCTTTAGTGGTCAATTCTTCTCAGGGTGGGGGAAGTAAGGATACTTGGGTTTTGGACTAATAGGACAATGCCGACAGGCTGAATAGATGTTTTCAGCTCTGTCGGCTCTATCCATAAAAATATCTTTTAATTTTCGATTCTATGTATTTTTTGTGTAAATTTGTAAGATATTAAGTCGAATCATACAATAAAACCTGAATATAATGAATTTTAATCGATTTTTAACACTGCTCGCTCTAATTATCATTGCCACATTGAGTAGGTTATTTCCACATCCGTTCAATTTTACTCCAATGATTGCCATCGCTCTTTTTGGTGGGGCTTATATGAAAAATATTTTTCAAGCAGTCGCTCTGCCGATTCATATTTTGTTGATAACTGATACTATCATTGAAATGCAAACGGGCTTTGGTTTTCATAGTGGTACTTTGTTGGTCTATGTTGCGTTTGCTAGCATCGCATTGGCTTCCATGTATTTATTGAAAAAAGTTACTTTAGGTAATTTATTCTTTGCGAGTGTATCGGGGTCATTATTTTTCTTTTTATTGACAAATTTTGCTTTTTTCTACCCAATATCAGCTGTCCCGAACCCTATATTGGGGCAATAGCCTCATTCAATGATAGGAATTGTCGCTTCTTATGAGGCTGGATTGCCATTCTTGAAAAATCAAATTCTTGGTGATTTGGTCTATTGTGGTTTATTATTTGGAACTTTTGCATTACTTGAGAAAAAATTTACTGCCATCCGAATGGCATAATTATAAAAATATATCATTCAGAAATAGCTGTCACTTCCCCCTGACAGCTATTTCTGTGTAGGAGCTACTTTGAAACAAAACTTCGTTTCGTGGCTCTCGTTTGCTTAGATATGTCAATTTTATTTTATTCTGAAAAATATTCAAACTCATTACTTTGGAATTATTAATATTTGCCAAGCAAAAAGCTATTCGATTTTTTGTTTCAAACAAAAACACGCAATCTATTGGATTGCGTGTTTGACAAAGGTTTCGAGCAAATCTAGTGGTCTGAATTTTCCTTCATTATTTTTTATTTGCGGTTAATGCCAACGAAATTCCACGAGAAGTTTGTGTGCTGATAATAAATTCTTTCGTGATTTTATCGGTACCGCTTGAAATGACAAAGCTATAAACCCCATCTTCTAAATTAGATAAGTTAAAAGATCGACTGTATCGAGTATCATTACCCGCAAAGTCGTTGAAGTATAAATTGTCGTTTTTATCGAGTAAAGAAATTTGCGTTTTTTGTCGCAAAGGATTTTCAAAGCTTAATTTGAATCTTAAATTCCCTAAATCTTGTAAGAAAATAGTTTCAATTTTCTCTACCGATGAGTTTGCTACTTGAGCTTTTGCTCCATTAAATGCAAATACTGTTAATGCTAATACAATCGTGAGCTTTTTCATAATTTTCTTTGTTTTTTGTTTTCTTTGGAATGATTTAAAAATAAAATTACAGCATTGTTTTCTGTATAAAATCTAATTCGCTTTTTGAAAACCTTTGTGATGCAAATGTTGTAAGTATTTGAATACAAGTCAATTAAAAAAATGTCAATTCTCGAAAAAAGTTTTAAATTTTATCTATCTTATTGGTAAAGTACCATGTTTGTAGAAATAGGTACATACATTGTTTAAATTGTTCAATTGAGAAATTTGATACAAGTAAAGATTCAATTTCACTACTATTTATCGAAATAAAACAAATACTTGCTTTAGTACAATTCTGTGATTTTGCCTATTTTTTTAGTTTTTTTTCTCCCCTTACATAAGTGTTATTTTTTCTGAAAAATATCATAAATTTGTCAAATATTTGTCGCTCATCATTTTATCGTATTTATCTATGAGATTTCGTTTTTGTCTTTATCTAATTCTTTTTTCCCATATTGTTTTCGGGCAAACGGTGTTTCGTTTATCGGGTGAAATTTCAAATCCAACGGAAAGGAAAGTCCTGATTACACTTTATAGAGATTGGGTAGGTGAGGAAGAAGAATATGAATTAGCCTTGAACGAAAAAAATCAATTTACTTTTTCAACCAATATTTCTAAAATAGCGTACATAGATTTTTATTATGCCGACCAAGGTTTTCATTATTGGATTGTCGAGCCTACGAATGATATTAAAATGAGCTTTTCTGCCAATAATTTTTATCAATCAATGGTTTTTAGTGGGAATGGAGCAAAAAATTGGGAATATTTGCTAAAAAACTATATTTCTTATGAGCAAGATTCTGCCTGGGAAAAGGAAGCAGAAAGTTTGAGCAAAGCTCCCATCGAACAATATTTTGATTTTTTGGACAATGAACAAATAGCCAGAAAACGCTTTTTGGAGTCATTTGAAGGACTTGGCGATGCTTTCAGAGATGTTCGGAAAGCAGATATCGTCGGAGTATTTCAAAACTATAAAATAAATTATCTGTCGGCGGCAAAATTTGAAAATTGGACGGAAGAAAATGTTAAAAATGTCCTTAAAATCGATAAATTCGCCGATTCTGTCCAAACATTTTCTTTAGAATACGGCAATATGTTTCAAAATCTGATGGAATTGTATGTCGAAAAATCTGCACGAAGGAAAAAAGCAGCGTTGAGCAATGCCGAAGTGATAAACTTGATAAAGTCTTCGTATGATAAAGATAAATTCTCTTTTCGTTTAATTGAAAGTGTCATTGCGTTTAAATTAATGAATCTCATGGAGGAGGAAAGTTTAAGTGCCGAAATTTCTTCATTGGTGAATCAATTTTTGGATGTTTCTTTTGACCGAGATTTAAAAAATCATGTCATTCGAAAGGTGAATTTTACGAAAACAATCTCCAAAGGCTCTCCAGCAAAATTATTTCAACTCAATGACCTTAATGGAAAATCTGTTCGACTGAAAGACTTTCTAGGGAAAGTTGTCTATTTAGACTTTTGGGCAAGTTGGTGTGGGCCGTGTATTTATGACATGGCTTTCTTGGATAGAATCAAAGATAAATTCAAAAATGAGGTTGTTTTCATTCAAATATCATTAGATAATGAAGAAGAATGGAGAGAAGCATTGGTGCAGTATGATTTGTCGGGCATCAATTTAAGAGTTGAGGAAAATGACCCCATGCTTGCCAATTATGGCGTAAATGGTATTCCTGCGTATTTTTTAATCGACAAGAAAGGCAATTTTGCGGTTTCTAAAGTGGCTGACCCAAGTCAGGAAGAGGGGCTGCTACTAATCAAGCAAATAGAAGAAATTCTAAAAAAATAGACAGCTCTCTCTATTATGAGAGAACTATCTTAGAAAATCTAGTTTTTAGGAGCTTCGGGTCTTGGTCTTACTGATGGCTTAGGACCACCAGGGTGTGGAGGCTCTTTCATTTCATTATGACAAGAAATACAACCCATCGTAACCGGCTGTCGAAATCCTTTCATCTGTGACAATAATTCTTTGTTCAGTCTATCATTCATCACAATCATTTCACGGGTTCGGAGATGGTTTCTGCTTTTTTCCGAACTCCAATCATTTACATCGTGGCAAAATTTACACGTCACTCCCAAGGCATGACCCCAATTGTTCATGATGCTTAGGACTTGTTCGACAGATTTTCCTTTG